>QNDG01000246.1 GCA_003645915.1 Candidatus Zhuqueibacterota bacterium
ACTTGGTAAAAAGAGCATATACTGGAGAAACTGGATAAAAAATAATTATGATAATACATTCTGGGAAAGAGCGGATTTTTTGAGCCAGTTGGAAAACGTGGATATCCCTGTATTCCTGCAGTCAGGATGGTTTGACGGGGACGGAATAGGAACCAAACTTATTTATTATGCTTTAAAAAAAGGCGGGAATAAAAATGTTAAAGTCATTATAGGGCCTTGGGGTCATACAAATCAGTCGTCTTCCAGATACGGTGATTATGAGTTCGGACAGGAAGCTGCTTTGGATCTTCAGACAAGATTTTTAAAGTGGTTTGATTTCTATCTGAAGGGCATAAAAAATGACATAATGGACGAGGACAGAATAAAACTGTTTGTTATGTTTGAAAATAAATGGATTGGAGGTTCAACATACCCTCTTGAAAAAACGAAATTTGTGCCCTTATACCTTTCAAGTGGGAAAAGTGCTCAAACTTCATCAGGAGACGGGTTGATTACTACTGTTGCCAATGAACATGGAACAAAGTATGATGAATTTTTATATGATCCGGCAGACCCTACCCCTTATCCGGAATTTTATTTTAAGAGTGATGACGATGAAAAAAAGAAATCGTTTGATCTTAAAGAGCTCAGGGAAAAAGTGCGGGAGTTTCATCAAAGTGTTACTGAAAAAAGAAAAGACATCCTTGTGTATCAGACAGCACCTCTTGATTCTGAGCTTACAATTGCAGGGCCTTTAAGCATTACTCTGTTTGCTTCAACAACAGGTAAAGATACGGACTGGTTTGCAGCAATTTCCGATGTTGATACAAGCGGAATGATTTTTCAACTGGCAAGAGGAGGAATAAGAGCAAGATTCAGAAAATCCGTAAAAAAACCTGAGCTATTAAATCCGGGGCAGATTTACGAATATAAAATTGATCTGTGGCATACAGGCATAACTTTTAAGAAGGGTCACAGGATAAGAATTGAAATATCTTCTGCTCAGTTTCCCATGTTTTCCAGAAATTTGAATACAGGTGGAAACAATGAAACAGATACAGTATTTGTTAAAGCTGTGCAAAGAATATATCACACCAGGGAATACCCCACAAGAGTAATAATTCCTGTTGTGAATTTAAAACAGGAAAACCTGTCGCCTGAGAAAATTGCGAAATAAATTATCGGAGTTTATTATGGAACAGAAGGATAAGTCAAAACATTATTTTTGGATTTTTTATTTTGATCCCAAAGACAACAGAATGTTTGTACCTAAAAGATTCGGTATAGGATGGACAGTTAATTTTGGCAATCCAAGAGCAGTGTTGTTATTTGTTCTGACAATTGCTGGGGCAGGATTACTCGCTAAATTATTTTAAGGTTATGTGTTTTGTAAGTATTGATTTCTCAGAAAGTATAGGGTGATTTGAAATTATCCTGTTGGATCTTATTAACCATCGCAACGAAAAGACAAGGATAAGGGATAAAGGATAAAATAAAAATGTCTTGTCCTTAAATAGGTTGTCATTTAAAACCAAAAAAGGTATAGGTATAAGGGGATACGGCAGAGTTTTTTGCCGGCATCTGGAAATCTTAAAATTACATACGATTTTGATAATACAGGGAATGCATATATGTATACCCTGCGGATTTGTTCTGTTTTGATGATGTTTGTGCAGAGAACGGTCGCGATTGTTCCCTATATTCGTATACACGAGTTTATTTTCGACACTCCCTCCCAAGTTGGACTTGGGAGGGAAATAGGTTTGGAAGCTTTGCTTCCGTGTTATTGCACCTATGTTTTCCTTTTACCAACCAGTCATTTCAAAGGAGCGGAAGCGACTTTAGAAATCTTAGTCCCTTTTGTGATGAATGCAAAAACTTCTAAGAAAAAAGGGTGAAGGATAAGGGCAAAAACTACATGAATAATTATGAAGAACCTGTAAAGTCAATTGTTCTTGACAGTAAAAAAACATTTGATTAAATTAAAAGAACATATATTCCATTTCCTGATTATTAAACCTTAGAAAGAGGAGACGTTATGAAGAACCTGAAGTTATTTTTCATTTACCTTTTTTCCTTTGTTGTTATTTTAAACACTTTATTACTGGCACAGAACCAGGACAAAGGCAATGTTTCAAATGCACTTATAAGTAAAATACGACAAAAATGTGTCACCGAAAAAGGCATTGTAAATGCCGTATCTGCTAATGATACAAGAAAACTGATAGTAAACAGGAACAATGCCGGCAAAATAGATGATATTTTTGCCATAAAACTTGATATCAAGGGAATAACAAACCAAAAATCTTCCGGAAGGTGCTGGCTTTTTACCAGCCTTAATGTGCTAAGGCAGAAAGCAAGAGATAAATTCAATCTTTCCTCTTTTGAATTTTCCGAAACCTATCCTTTTTTCTGGGATCAATTTGAGAAGGCAAACCTTTTTCTTGAAGGAGTAATTAAGACCAGAAGTAAAAAAATGACAGACAGAAAAGTTGAATGGCTTTTTAAACATCCTGTGGGAGACGGTGGAGTCTGGAATATGGCTGTTGCAATTATTGAGAAATACGGACTTGTCCCCAAAAGTGCAATGCCGGAAACTTATCACAGTGAAAATACAAGGTCAATGAGCAGATTGATCGGATTAAAATTAAAAGAGCAGGGGCTAAAATTAAGAGATCTGGCATCAAAGGGTAAAAGTGTAAGATATTTACGAAAAGAAAAAGAGAAGATGCTTGAAGATATTTACAAACTTCTTGTTTATCATCTCGGAGAGCCTCCTGTAAAATTCAGCTGGAGATACAAGGATAAAGACGGCAAATTGAGCCCGGAGAAAACCTATACTCCGCAGGAATTTGCAAAGGAAGTTCTTGATGTTGATTTAAGAGATTATGTTATGCTTATGGATGATCCCACAAGACCTTATTATAAATTGTACGAAATTGAGTATGACAGAGACGTTTATGAAGATTTTAACTGGAAATACATAAATCTTCCTTCTGCGGAACTTAAAAAATACGCATTAAAATCTTTGCTTGATAAAGAACCCATGTATTTTTCGTGCGATGTAGGCAAACAGCTTGACAGAAAAGCAGGGATTTTAAGCGTGGAAAACTACGACTATGAATCTCTCTTTGGCATTTCCTTTAAAATGAATAAAGCGCAGAGAATACTGACATCTTCAAGCGGATCAACTCACGGTATGGCTTTGGTTGGTGTTGATACTTCTGACACAGGCAAGCCTGTAAAGTGGCTTTTGGAAAACAGCTGGGGACCTTCAAGCGGACATAATGGCTTTTTAATTATGACTGACAAATGGTTTGATGAATACATGTTCAGATTGGTTGTTCTTAAAAAATACATTCCGGAAAACATACTTAACATACTTAAGCAAAAACCTGTAATGTTAAGTCCCTGGGATCCCATGTTTTTACCGGTAGAGGATATGTAATTAAAAAGATATTACTTTGTTAATCTCAGTTGTTAAAAAGCCGGATAAAATTTATCCGGCTTTCTGCTTGTTATGTAACCTGGTATTATTCTGTCCGGAGTTGTTGTTTTACCATATCTGTAATTGTTCTGAAATCAATCTTGCCGCTGCCCATTTTGGGAAGTTCATCAAAAACAATAAATTGAGCAGGAATAGCAATTGCAGGAAGATCTTTTGACATCTCTTTTATTACTTCTTTTGTGTCAACTTCTTTTGTAACTGCAGCAACAAGCTTTGCACCCTTTCTGCTGTCAGGAACATCTACAACACAGCAGTCAACTTCATTGGGAAGAATCTTCTGAAGAACTCCTTCTGTTCTGACCATGGATACCATTTCACCGCCGATTTTTACAAATCTCTTCAGTCTTCCCTTGTGCCATAAAAAGCCGTCCTCATCAATCAGTCCCATATCGCCGGTATCGTACCACCCGTCTTTTATTCTGAGACTGGTTTCTTCAATATCATCGTAATATCCTTTCATAACATTAGGGCCTTTAACAAGTATCTTTCCTTCCTTGCCAGGAGGCAGTTCTTTGTCTGTATTTATATCAACAATTTTAACTTTAACACTGGGAAAAATCGGGCCTATACTGCCGGGTTTGTTAGCTTCCGGTGTGTTTGCAGAAACAACAGGGCTTGTTTCAGTAGTACCGTAACCTTCCAGGAGGATTTTTCCGTGTTTCTCCATATAACCTGCTCTTAATTTGTCAGGTGTTTTA
>QNDG01000247.1 GCA_003645915.1 Candidatus Zhuqueibacterota bacterium
CAAACAAATTAATAAACGCACAGAATCACGGAGCAGCAGGAGCCATAGTAGTTACTGCTCCTCTTTATCACAGATTCAGAAAACCACCTAACACATGGCCGTCTCTAATGCGTCATGCGCCCAAAAACGCAGTACCGTTAACTTTTGAGGAAAACCCCGAAAACAAAATAGTTGTGGTCAAGATCGGTAAAAACCTTGCGGAGAAACTTGTATCCGGTTTGGGATTAAGTATTGAGGAACTCCAGAAAAACATTGATAATTCCCTGACTCCTCAATCTAAGCCAATACCTGAAATTAAAATTACGATTCATACCACTTTAAAAGCAAAAAAGACTCCTGTAAAAAATATAATTGGCATTATTCCAGGTTCGGATCCTGAAATGAAAAATCAGGCTGTAATAATAGGAGCTCACTACGACCATCTCGGAGTAAAAAACGATACAATTATTTATAACGGAGCAGACGACAATGCCTCGGGAAGTGCTGGTGTTATGGCTCTTGCGCGTATGTTTTCAATCTTAAAAAACAAACCTAAAAGAAGTTTGGTATTCTGCACCTGGGCAGGAGAGGAAAAGGGTCTGTTTGGTTCAAGATATTACACCGGAACTGATCCAAGATTCCCTCTTGCAAAAACAATCGCCTATATCAACCTTGATATGATAGGAAGAAGCGATTCTTCCTATGTGCGAATTTCAGGAATAAATTCCGGTTCTCTATTTAAAGAGCTTCTGGATAAATACAGTGAAGAATGTGGAATTACATATTCAGGCAGAAAAAGTGTAAGCGGAAGTGACCATGTTTCATTTTTTTCAAAGAATATTCCTGTTCTCGGTTTTAATACAGGTCTTCATAAGGACTACCACAAACCAACAGATACTCTTGAAAAAATTGATCTGAACGGCGAAGTAAAAATATGTAATCTTGTTTTTAAACTGACTAAAACACTGGCAGATTCATCTGTAGTTCCGGAGTTTAAAGAAAATACTGAATAAAATTTAATAAGAGGGGTTAATTATGAGAAAAACTTATAAAGCAGTATTTCTGGGGTTGCTTATTTTATCAGCACTCTCTTTTACAGGATGTGCCGGTTCAAAAAAAGCCATATGGGGAAATCCGGAACAGGGAGTTCTGGTTAGTTTACATCCTGAACAGGGTAAATCTTTTAAATATGAAATTACAAGCGATGTGACATCAACTATGGAAAGAAACGGCAGATCATTTGACAGTATCCAGGAATTTTATACGAGCTATACTCTTACAGCAGAAAAGCCTGACAGCTTTGTAAATTTTATTTTTATTGCTGATACAGGTTATATATCTTTCCAGTACGGCAAAAATAAAAGAGACATTGATATGTCTGCTATCTTCGGAAAAAGAATAAAAATTTCATTTACTCCGAAAGGAAAATTTTTAAGCAAAAAAACAACTCCCATAGATTCTATTCCCAAACCTGAGAAAGGCAGGAGAAGATTCGGTCTCAAACCAATAAATTTTATCAGGACAGGCTTTTTCGAGCTTCCGGAAAAGAGATTTAAAAAGGGAGAATCTTGGACAGAAACGAAGACAGATACAATTGTAAATAATGACACGACCAGGAATTATCATTCCGAAAATATTATAAATTATGAAAACACATATACTGTTCTCGGTTTTGAAAAAAGAGCAGGTAAAATGTGCGTTCATATAAAAATTGAATCCGATTTTACTAAAGATATGACAACAACAGGTAAGAACATGAATTCCAGTTCGGAGGAAGAGGGTGAATCCACAACTGAAGTCTGGTTTGCATACAACATGGGAATGCCTGTTGAAATTCAGATAAACAGCTTTGCAGAGGGTACAAGAGCCTTTTCCGGGCAGTTCAGCAGTACGATGCCCTTTTCAAGCGAGACAAAACAAACTGTAAAGCTTGTAAATTAATCAACTTAAGGAGGTTTGAATGAAAATCACAGAAAAATCCAGGATGCTGTTAAAGTTTGCACTGGTTATAACTGCTTTTGCACTTATAGCGGGGTGCAGTTCTACTAAAACAATGACAGGATCACCGGAAAAAGGTCTGAACCTGAGCTACAGGTTCCCTGCAGGAAAAACTTTAGTGTACAAAATATCAACTAATAATAATCAGACTATGGAAATGATGGGAAATACCCGGGAAACAGAATACAATGTTTCCACTGTGCTTTCAATGCAGCTGACAGAGAAGAAACAAAATGATTATATAGTTAAAATTACAATTGACTCAATGTATGCTTCTTTAAAAGGACCAATGCTTCCGGCTTCAAAAAAACCTGATTTCAGCGGAGTTCTTGGAAAGTCCTTTACTGTTGTTTACTCACCTGAAGGAAAAGAAAAAGAGACCATCGGAGCAGACTCAATATTCTTTTCTCTTGTCCCTGGCCAGAAACAAAATATAAAAGGGTTTGTAACTCACCTTTTTACCAGTCTTCCAAAAGAAAAAATAAAACTTGGAAGTGCATGGAAAGACTCAACAACCAGAGTTATTGAACAGGGCGGTATGGATATTACAATTAATACACAAAATGAAAATACCCTTGAATCTGTTGACAAACATAACGGTTATGACTGCTTAAAAATCAAAACCACTTTTACAGGCACTCTTGACGGAAGCGGTGAAAACAGCGGTGCACAACTTACCATGGAAAGCGATATTGAAGGAGAATCGCTCTGGTACTTTGATTACAAAGCAGGTGTTTTAGTGTACCTGAAAACATCTTCTTTATCAGAAGGCTCAATTGTAGTTACCGGACCTGCAAATATGACTATTCCGATTTCAGGTGAAACAGAAAATATTGTGGAACTTGTAGAAATTAAATAAATTTAAAGGCTGTATTAATTAATTTTACTTTTTATAAAAGTAAAATCTTCTGTAATCCGGATATTCATACAAATTATTGTGAATATTTAATAAAAATTACAGGTTATTAATACAGCCTTGCAGATTTTACGGAGATTCTTAATGAAAAAACGGAAATTTATAGCAGTACTGTTTATCCTGCTTTTTATAGTTAGTCAGATTGCTGTAAGCCAGGATATAAAAGTACCTGAAGAAGGTTTAAAATCTATTACTCCCGAAGAGATGAAAGCACACGATTATTATCTTGCTGCAGACAGAATGAAAGGGAGAGATACTCCCAGCCCGGAACTTGATTCATGTGCTGTTTATATTGCAAATCAATTTAAATCTTACGGGCTTGAAGGCGCAGCAGCACATGATAATTATTTTCAATATTTCAATTTGGTTCGTACAGCTCTTTCTACTCCAAATATTTTCATACTTAATGTGACAGGTTCTGAGAAGAAATACAGGATAAAATACGACTTTACACCAATGCACAATACTGCAAATAAAAAAATTGAAAATAAAAAACTTGTATTTGCTGGTTATGGTATAACTGCTCCAGAATACAATTATGATGATTACAAAGGAGTTGATGTAAAAGGAAAGGTTGTTCTTATTTTTAAAAATGAACCTCAGGCAAATGACAGCACCAGTGTTTTTGAAGGATTAAAACGTACTGATTACAGTAAAATCCGTGTTAAAACAGAAAATGCTTTGGAACACGGAGCAGCAGGTATTGTTTTTCTTCCTGATCCCAACAGACCATTTAAAAAACCGCCTAATACGTGGCCCAGCCTAATGAGACATGCTATGAAGGATGCGGTCCCATTAACTCTTGAAGAGAATGGAGGTAACAATCTTGTTTGCGTAAACATCGGGAAAAATCTTGCAAAAGATATTTTATCGGGAACAGGAAAAACATGCGCAGGACTGTTCAGACAAATTGACAGTACTCTTTCTCCCTGCTCCTTTGAAATACCCGGGAAAACAGTCACTTTACAGACCAGTTTGAATTCGCATCCCATACCTGTAAAAAATGTAGTTGCTCTGCTTAAAGGCAGCGATCCTGTCCTTAAAAACCAATACATTGTTATTGGTGCTCATTATGATCACATAGGGACTCAAAACGGTAATGTTTATAATGGTGCTGACGATAATGCATCCGGCACATCAGGAGTAATGGAAATAGCTGAGGCTTTTTCCAAATGTAATCCGCCCCCAAAAAGATCTGTTATTTTTATCACTTTTGCAGGGGAAGAAAAGGGTTTGTTCGGATCCCGTTATTTTGCAGGTCATCCTGTCCCATGTAAGGC
>QNDG01000248.1 GCA_003645915.1 Candidatus Zhuqueibacterota bacterium
AGTTTTTTTTACAATAATACAATTTTAATAATATCAATAACTATAAAACAGCTATAATTACTCTGTTTTATAAACCCGGTATTATAAACAGTTACTTAATTATTGATAAAATCTGCTTAAACTCTTCTCCTTCTGATGTTTCAAGCAACTCAAAAAGTACCATTTCAGTTGAAGCAACATCCACTCCATTCATTATCATTCTGTCTAAAGCAGTTTCTCTGTCCTCAGCTTTTCTTGAGGACACACAATCTCCTGCAACAATTACATTAAACCCTGCATTTTTTAAATCCATTGCTGATTGCCACAAACATACATGGGTCTCAATACCGCACAATACAGTATAATGTATATTTGCCTTTCTCAGTTCACGAATAAAGCCTTCTATACCAATGCAGCTGAAAGTCATTTTCTCCTTAACTTCAACATCTTCCAATACTTCTCTTATGGGTTCCACTGTTTTCCCTATTCCTTCGGGATACTGCTCTGTTACAAAAACAGGCAGATTTAAAGCTTTGAACCCCTTGATCAGTTTTACACAATTTTCAACCAATTGTTCGTTATTATGAATAACAGGTAATAGTCTTTCCTGTACGTCAATTACAATTAACGCTGTGTTTGCTTTGTTTGTTAAAACCGGACTCCGTGCCATTGTCACCTCCTGTAAATATTTTAATTTTTCATTCTTTTAAAATTTATTCAACTGACTTCGTACTTTGTAATATAATTCTTATTATTTATCCTACAAGAAAATCAGTATAATAATCGTGATACATAAGCACAGATTAAAAATCATACCCGAAGAAAAACTGTGTAAACGTATTCTTATCTATGCTGTGAAAGTCTGTTTTTCTGCCAATATCATATCGTAAAACTATATAACCGCCAAGCCTCAGCCTTATCCCAAAACCAAAACTTCCGTAAACCTTCTTAAGTTCCTGTTCCCATGCATTACCCGCATCAAAAAACAAAGCTCCCCGTATTGAATTAAATCCTATTCCTCCAAAGGGAAAACGCAGGTAAAAAGTATCAATAAAGGGAAATCTGAATTCATTGGATATAAAAGCCACATTAGGAGCCGCAAGAGACCAGAGTTTATATCCTCTCAAACTCCACGATCCACCGAGGAAAAACGGCAATGGCTCCTTGCCTCTGTTAAATTCCCCAAGAACTCTTACTGCGTAGCACATCCTGTATCCAATTCTGAAATACCTTCGCAGATCAAATATCATTGTTAAAAAATTAACGTTTGAATATTTTACATCAACAGTATTGCCAAAAGTAATTTTATAGCGGGAGCCGTTTAAAGGTCCGGTACTACCCCAAAGAGAGTTATCTTTTGTATATGAAATAAAATTTGATACAAGAAATGCTTTTCGTGCACCAATTCCTGTAAACCGGTCTTTATCCGAATGCCGGATATTTGCGCTCAATTCAACTCTTTCAAACTTATTCAGCGGATAAATAAGGGCCCCGTTAACACCGTACCTGTTTTCGTAGTAATAGTCGTCATAAGTATTATAATAATATCCTGCCAGCCTGTATATCCCAAAAGAATAGTTCAACCTGTGGCTCATATCAAGTCTGTTTACAGCGAAATTAAAACCTTTTAATAAGTCGGATTGAGTTCTTGCATTGTTGTAAAGAAGGAAAAAATACTTTTCATTGCCAAGCATATCTGACAATGCAAGCTGAGCGCCTCCACTTGTTCCGTAAATAGGATCCTGTATTACCATACTCTGTGCAAAATCCAGATTAAACCGTTTTCTGTAAGCAAATCTGTTCAGTTCCTTTTCCCCCTTAAGTCTTTTGATTTCCCAGGGTACAGACATATCCGAAGGAGAAGTGATTTTGCTTGTTTTAATTTCCCTCAGCTTCTTTTCTCCTAAATTCAGTGACATAATCTGGAAACTTCCCTTTTCATAAACTGTAAAAATGAGATCCAGACTGTCAGTCCAGCACGGATAAAAACATCCTGCTGTAAAAAACGTTACTTGTTTTATACCTGCCCTTTTTTGACCGCCGTAGAAAGGAGAAAATACTTTTTCTTTCTCACCGTGCTGCCGGAGAATTTCTGCCCCCTCTATTACCCATAAATTCGCAACACCGTTTCTGTCAGATGAAAATACAATATAATTCCCGTCTGCAGACCATGAGGGGCTCATGTCATGACTCTTACCATAGGTCAAATACCTGATAATTCCGGTTTTTATCTCGTACAGAAAAATATTCGTATAGCCTGACTCACCCAAATCTGTTCTGTCCGAGCTGAAAACAATAATTGATCCGTCCGGCGACCAATCCGGATCATAATCTGCATAAAAATCGCTTGTAAGTCTTCTCAGCTTTCCACTTTCAATATCAACAATATAGATATCACTCATTCCCGCTTTGTTTAGTCCTGTGAAAACAATTTTTTTATTATCAGGAGACCATGCAGGTGAAAATAAAGACACCAGATTCTTAAAACTAAATTTTTTCTCAATATTTTTTGTTCTGAGATCCATTATGTAAAGGCAGTCCCTTGGGCCGCTTTTTGCGATAAATGCCAGCCTTTTATCTCCGCTTACGTCTATTTTACTGCTGTAAATATGCAAAGATTCCAGGTCGCCGCTTTTTTCTCCTGCAACCAGGATTTCCGGTTTGGATTTTAAATTGTCTGCCAGATCTTTTTGATAAATACTGGAGTAGCCGTTTTTATTTGCAACAAAAACTACCTTACCTGCTCCTTTATCTCTGTAAAATGCAGGAAGGGAATTATACCCTCTTTTTGTAATTCTGATTGCTTTCATTGAGGGAAAATCTTTTACCCCCATAATCGGATAATACTTTTTTTTGAGACTGTACAGCCATTCTGTACTCAATTCTCTGTAATTTTTCCCGATTGTTGCTTTCATTACTTTGGAAAAATCCCTGTCCATCCAGATATTATCCATTAAAGCAAGAATATTTTCTTCTCCGTATTTTTGTGATATGTAAGTAAGTACAGACTGGCCTTCTTTATACATCAGGTAAGTTCCCCAGATGTAACTGATTTTATCGAGAGGGAAAATTGAATTATTCAGAACACAGTCCCGTATAACCATTTCTGCTTCAGGCCCCCATTTCTCCGACCAGTACTCAGCAAGGCCTTCAATAAACCACAAAGGAGGACCGCTTTCCATGGGACATTTGTGTTCTCTCAGTACTCTGCTTGTATAACTTTTTTGAAATACATGTACAAGCTCGTGTCTTATTGTGTTTTTAAATTTAATTAATGAACCGTTATTTGGTACAACAACTCTGCCTTTAATAAATTCAAAAAACCCTCCCACTCCGTCAGGTATCATATAGGGAACAGTGTTTGTCTCTTCAAAATGGAAATGAGAACTGTAAAATATTAATGGAATTCTGCGGAGTATGGTGTAATTCATTTTATCCTGCAGATAAACATAACTTTCCTCAGCAAAATAGGCACCTATTTCAGCAAGTGATTCCATCTCCGGGTAATAAAAAATATCAAAATGCTCAGTCTTAAGTATCTGCCATTTAAAGTTGTTATACTGAATTTTATTCCTGCCGAAATAGTATTGTGCATAATTATTGACAGATGCACAAAACACAAACAGAAGGATATAATATTTAATATTTTTTCTCATGATTGTTTTCCAAATAAGTACCTTTAAAAATAAATAAAACAGAGACAAAATCAAACACTTTTAACAAAACCGGCAACTGTAAATTAATCTATTTTATTAAACATATAATTCTGAGAAATAATAGAATCCACAAAATCAGTTACAAATCCGGATTAACCCATAAACAGATTTTCTAAGTTATTTTTTACAATTTTTCTAATAAAATGTTCCTGTTTTATTAAAATTGCTTTTACACGCAAATAATAATTACACCGACATTTTTTTATAAATATGCAACAAAATACTTGCAAAATCAAATTCCATTTATTAAGTTAGTCTGTACAAAGTTTTTTGAAATCTGATATGGTGCCCTTAATAAAATAAGGGTTAAAAGGGAAAGCGGTGAAAATCCGCTGCAGCCCCGCTACTGTAACGGGATACGAAAGTTTTCATAACCACTGTTCATTAATGGATGGGAAGGGAAAACTAGTAGGTTCGATTCCCGGAGTCAGGAAACCTGCCATATCAACAGGGATTTAACTGCCTTCG
>QNDG01000249.1 GCA_003645915.1 Candidatus Zhuqueibacterota bacterium
CTGCCCCAGGCAAATTCCAGTACTACAATTGAGACTCCTTCTCTGGAAATTGAATGTATCCTCCGGAGTCCGTGTACCATGGATACTGCCTGTTCGATTTTTTCAGTAACAATACGTTCAACCTCTTCCGGAACCGCACCAGGGTACGTGGTTCTTACTGTAAGTTTGGGGTATGAGAGGTCGGGAAGGAGATCAACGGACAGCCTGCTCAATGATATTCCTCCCAGCAAAAGCACGCCAAGACAAAGCATAATGACCATTACCGGACGGTTTACAACAGTTTCTATTATTTTCATATTATAAATACTACCTATTGGTTAATTACTTTAACAGGTGCATCGTGAATTAATGTGTAGTGTCCGCTTACAATTACAGGTTCTCCGGCTTTTAAGTTTTGTGCAGATGACAGCACTTCATAATACTCATCATTCTCCAGGCCGGTTTTTACGTAACACCATTTTGCTCTGTTATCTCTTACAACAAAAACCAGTTTTCGTTCGTCCCTTATAAGTACAGCTTCTCTTGGGACCCGGAATCTGTTGTGATATATTTTGGCTTCCAGTTTTGCAAAGGCAAACATACCTGCTTTTATTTTATGATCCGGATTGTCAATAATAACAGTTACTCTGCATGTTTTGGTCTCCGGATTGACAAGAGGGTTTACAGCTGTAATTTCGCCCTTAAAAATTTCTCCCGGAAATGATGTAAAGTTTACTTCTGCTTTGTTGCCTTTGCTGATCTTTCCGATTTCGCTTTCAAGCACTTCCATTTCCACCCTTATTTTGGAAAGATCTACAAGGGTCATGCACTCTGTCCCTGCATTTATATGCTGGCCCTCAAATACTTTCTGATTTCCGATAATTCCGGAAAAAGGAGCGCGCATTTCAGTGTAGGAGAGATCAAGTTCAGCTCTTTTTTTGGCAATCAATGCTTCTGATAAACCGCTTTGATTTGCCATAATTGCTTTTCTTTTTTCTCCGGAAAAAATTCTTGCACATTCTGCCCGGATTTTTGCATCTTCAAGTGCGTGCTGATCTATTTTCCCAAGTGCAAAAAGTTTTTTTGCATTCTCATAAGCCTGAATATCCTTTTTGAAATCTTCGGTACTGCTTAAAACAGGGACGGAATTTTTGGAATTATCCTGCAGAAGAAGACCGAATTCTACCTGTGCTTTCAGTACTTTATCCTCTGCATTCTGAAGTGCAAGAATGTAAGGCCTGTCATCAATCTTCAGAATTATATCACCTTTGTTAACTCCCTGGCCTTCCTGTTTGTACATTTTGATTATTTCACCGCCGGCTTTTGAGAAGAGAGTAACCTCCTGCAGGGCTTTGGTCAGACCAGTTACGGAAATACGGATTATTATGTCTCCGGAATCCGCAGGAGCGGTCTTCACGGGAACAGGTTCAACATCCGTTTGTTCCTGAGTATTGTATTCAACACTGGTCTTTTCTTTGTCTCTGGTTGAATGGATATACCATATTACCATTAGGGCAATAACAGCAGTGGATAAGAACCACTTTAAAAACGGTTTGATGATTTTAATCAGATTTTTCATGGCTGCCTTTACTTTACATTATGTTAATTATTGTTTGTATAAATCCGCGCTTCCGGAGATACTATTACATATCCGGAGTTCCGGTATTTTTTTGTTGTCTGCGCTGCAAAGATGTATGTACTTTGGTAAATTATGTTTATGTTTATAATAATACTATAACTGATTGAAAATGTCAAGGGAAAAATATAACTTTAGGTTTTAAAATATATAATTTTTTTATTTTTTAATAACAGGGTGATTATAATATTATGATAAATGAAATATGGGCGACAGATGCTGGGCTTTGCAGTTATGTTGATATTGCAAATAAATCATAAAAAAAATTTAATTGTGTTTTTCATACTGTCTGATTTTCCCATAATACTCTCAAGCAGAGCAAACTGGTTTCTTGCTCTTATGAGATTATGATCGGAATAAGCAGTGCTGTAATAAACATCTCCGTTAAGATAATCAGTTAAGAACCTGATGCTCTGTTCATAAGTTATCAGCTGAGCGCCATATACCAGATTATCAATTTCCGCCTGAGTCAGGATTTCTTTAAGTTGGAACAAATATCCGTTTACAAGAGCTTTGAAAATATCTATCCTCATTGTAACTTTGGATGTATCCTGTTCATCTTCTGCCACAGGGCTTGTAAAAGTTCTGACCATATCCCCGAAATCAGAGATAATGTAACCTGGCATAACTGTGTCAAGATCAATAACACAAATTCCTTCATCCGTTTCATTATCCAGCATAACATTATTTATTTTTGTATCATTATGCACTATTCGCAGAGGAAGCTCATCTCTTTCCAGCAGAGATTCTATTCTGGTTTCAAGGAATCTGTATTTTTTGGCAAGCTCAATCTCCGGCTTGGCAGATTCTTTTCGGCTGTACATGTCATCTGCCAGTACAGAATCGAATAAATTCAGCCGTTTCTGCAGGTTGTGAAAGTCCGGGATTGTGTATTGATATTCATTAACAGGCGCATCAGATATTAATTTCTGAAACAATCCAAATGCTTTTGCAGCTTCGTACGCCTGGTTTGGTTTTCTTACGTAATCCACTGTATATGCGTTTTCTATAAAGAGAATTACACACCAGTAGTCATGGTTTTCGTCTGTAAAGAATGGTTTATCATCAAATGTTTTTACAAACTGAACAACACGCCTGGATGTGTCTTTGATCCCTGAGTTTTTAAGATGATTTTTAATATGGTCAGTAATTTTCAGGCTGTTTTGTATTACTGTCTCGGGCTTTTTAAAAACGTATTTATTGATTTTACGGAGGATATATTTTTTTTCTGTACCGGACTGATTATATACTAAAAGGTATGTATCATTGATGTGGCCGTTTCCAAAGGGCTTTGCTTTGAGAATACTGCCGTTAATTCTGAAATGTGTTGCTATATTTTCAATGCTCATGTCTTTTAAGCCCATAGTTTAACAGGATATATTTTCTTCTCTACTAATGTCTTTATTTTCTCGCGTGCTAGTGGTTTGTCTTCCTGATATGTAAGCCCAAACCAATTATCTTTAGTGTTCAATACTTTAACCTTTGCTTTCTTGTTTTCTATCATATTATTTATTACTGAAGGGAGAAAAAATTCAGCTTTTAAATTGTCCATATTTTCTTCCATAAATTTCGCGAATAACTTCTCAAAATAATTAAATACAGAAGGGTTAAGAGCAAACATATTCATTGATACAATTTCATTGCCGTTCAGAGGTTGCAGGGAACCGTTATCATCCTCAAAATAGATACTTGAATTAATTTTACCTATTTTTGTTCTTTCTGTTACAGAGATAAGATAATTGTTACTATCTAGTTCACAAATACCCCGTGAAACAGTGCCGTAATCGGAAAGAGTGTTTTTCAATTTATACCCAATCAATGCATATTCAGAATTTTGATCATTATGGTTATTTAAAAAGTCAGCAGCAATTTTGAAAGATTCTGCACCATAAAAATCATCAGCATTAATTACTGCAAATGGCTCTTTAATTTTATTTGCAGCAACCAGCAATGCATGGCCGGTTCCCCATGGTTTTACTCTTTCTTTTGAATAAGTGATATTTGATGGAATAACATTTAATTCCTGACAAACATAATCTGTTATTATATCCTCTGGAAGTTCATTAATAATTACTTCCTTAAACTCTTCTTCAAAACTTTCTCTTATTACATAAACAACCTTCTTAAAACCAGCTTTAATAGCATCATAAACAGAGTAATCGATTATTCTTTCACCAGAGGGACCAATTCTGTCTATCTGTTTCAAACTGCCGTATCGAGAGCCTAAGCCTGCTGACAGGATCAATAAAGTTGGGAACATTTTTTTCTTCATCTCCATTAATATAATTATTCAATTTATTTTATAGCAAGTAAATTTATATCTATTTTAAAAGGGTAAGTTTTTTTGTTATCACTTTATCCTGTGTTTTTAAAGTGTATAAATAAATTCCGCTTGCCATATCAGAGCCGTCGAATCTCACTGTGTGTTTTCCCGCATGCTGAGTACTGTTTATCAAAGTTTTAACTAGTCTGCCGCTAATATCTGTAATTGTTAATTTTACATATTCTTTCTTCGGTAGTGAGAATGAAATTGTTGTTACAG
>QNDG01000250.1 GCA_003645915.1 Candidatus Zhuqueibacterota bacterium
AAAATTACTTTTTCTTGATCATAATTACTATAATGACCGTGTAATATAAAAGTATTTAAAGCTTTCCTTTGTAATGCTCCCATAAACATTACTCTTAAAATATCACCAGCAGCCAGATAATTCTCTAAGTCATACCCTTTCCATAGAAGAGAGCCGTATTCGACAATATAATCTGTGCCATAATTCTGAGACGACCCGCCCAGAATATTTAATCCTACATTACTTGCATCATCGGGTTCTACAAAAGAGGGCAGCGCGATATAACCATTATTTATATCTTCCTGATCTAAAGTTAAGTAAGATAAAAAGAATTGTTCCGGACCAAAGTAAATATATAATTGATTTAAATCAACATTCTGAGTTTTCAATGATAAATAGAAGGAGTCATAATGACCCCCATCAATATGGACTGTAGAATCTTGAATAAACATAGCCCTATCAAGAGTTTTAAAAGGTTCATCAATACTACCGGGATTCCAATGGTCATCACCATGACTTGATACATACAGATCCCCGGTATAGGTGCTATCAGGAATATATTGAAGTGCTCCTATATCACTCTGATCTCTTCTCACCCCATCAAAATCATAAAGATATTCATCATAATCCAATGTACCAGTATCTATATTAGGAGATCCGGTATTTAAATGGAAATCCCGGGTTCCGAGACGATCATAATATAACGGATTAGCATAAATATAAGCTGAAGATGCATCAGGTACTCTATTATATATATTACTGGTATCTATAGGATAAAAATTATTATTAAATGAACCTATCCAAGAATCTGTTGAAGCTTGGATCCCATAAACAGCATAGGTAAGACTATCATTAGATACGATAGCACTGGAACTATTATCAAGAACAATTTGTGTTTGATTGTTATCGAAAGTATTTGAAGAAATTGTAGCATCCTGTGTATAATTTAAAACGACTGCTACAGAGGCATCACAAACAATATTACTATAAATATCAGGAGCCTGAGCAGAAGTGAAATCAAAAGCTCTTATTGTATTTATAATTTCATTTCGAGTTATTACAGGATCACAGTTAATAAACTGTATAGCTGTAGAAGTATCTTGAATTTTACATCGAGAAATATCAATAGCCCCATTTTCAATCTTTATTCCGTATTCAGAATTATTAATAGTAAGATTTTCTATAAGTCCCTGACATCCATAAAATGATATTGCATTTATTTCCCAATCTGAACCGGTAGTATCTTGAGAAAATTGACTAGTAACTAAAGGCTTAACGCCTTCAGCTCCTTTAATAGTTAAATTTTTTCGAGATACCTTTGTTGGATTATGAGTCCCATCATATAAAATAATAGTACTACCTTTTTTTGCCCAGGCTGTAGCTACAAATAAATTTTTTAAAGGGTCCAATTGTCTTCCACTACTTGTATCGGAACCGTAATCAGGATCAACATATAAAACGGGCTCTGTTGTTTCAGCATTTGTAATAATACCATCATAAATTTTAAAATTATCAAAGACTATTTCAATATTATCATTAGGAGGAATATTGTAACTAGAAATTGTTCTTATAATATCATTAGATTCAAGAATATCACCAAAAGAACTGGAATCAGTTGTATCCCATCTTATTTTCTGACCATCCAGATAAAAGTCAAGGCCATAATATTGAGAGGGCCCATGAATAACATTAACTGCAACAGCTGTCTGATCTGCCGGTGTACCGTCTAATTCTAAATATTGATGAGAAATATCAAGATTTGTTAATCTGAAATGATCAATTTTAAAACTGGCATCTTCCGGGCTGAGTTTTTCAAGAAATAGTTTTATTTGATAGGTTTTATTTGCAAGTTCTGGTCGGATATCTGTATAAATAGTTAATGGTTTTGATGTTGAGTCAAAATATTGATAAGTAAAAGTCCCGTCATTTTTATATAGCCGAAATGTCATATTAGTATTATCAGTATTTATACCTGAAACAGAAACTATACCATTAACTGAAGAAACTCCATATATTCCTGTTGATCTTCGAGCTAATCCAACCCAGTTCATTTCATCTGCATATAAAAGGAATCCGGCATTATAATGGGATGAATCGGCAGTATAAGGAGCATAATCTACCTGAGCCGTAATTTCTTTACCGGAAAGATAAAAATTAGAATTTACTTCAGGAGTATCATATACATCATCGGGTAATGAAAACAACAGGTTATTATTTATAGTTACTGAATTAGTACTATCCCACCATTTAGTATTAAAAATATTACCAGTAAATGAATCTTCAAGAATAGGCTCTGTTTTTTTTATAAAAATTTTTCCATCTTCTGCACCGTCTTTTCCGGAAACTGATAAAAGTCCATTATAAAAAAGTGACCGTTCATGCCATAAAGAGATATATCCTCCAGCTCCTCCACCGGCATTTGATGTTAAAAGAGTAGAACCACCGGCAGCAGTCATAGTTCCATCGCCATGAATTTCCCATGCATGAACCCAAATACTCCCTCCTGAAGCGCCCCCGGCATGTGTCCCGTCTATACCATCCATATTTACTTTACCGTCTATTTGAACAATCCCGGAACGAGCTACAAGTTTTATAGCGCCTCCACCTTTAGTTTCCTCTCCAAATAAATCTAAAGGATTATGATAATATCCTGAACCGCTACCGAGAGAAAGGGGTGTTTCATAATGCCCATAACCAGGATTTGGCAAGGGCTTAGGAGGGGATGAGTTTATATACCCAAGACCGGCATGGGAGGCGCCATAACCGGGTAATTGATTTCCGCTGGTATCAGTTAAAAGACTGTTACATCCGGGCCCTTGATTTGATTCAAAACCGGCGCCTTTACCGTCAATTAATCCGTATACATAAATATCACCAATAGTGGAAGTTATTGTACGGCTCCCACCATTGGCTGTAGTATATGAAAAGGTATCTAAAGAAAAATAACTCTTTTTAAGATCTTTATCCGGAACCGGAATAACTTTTCCTGCTGCCGTAATAGTTATATCTCCATAACAGGTCAAATTTCCTTCAAGTAATAAAGTCCCATTTATTGTTACTGTTCCGGTTGTATCAGGAGCTACTCTTGTTCCTGTTTCACCAAAAGTAGATAACCAATCAGTTCCAATTGGAAAATTAAAACCAAATAAAGAGACATTTTTTGAAACTATTATTGCCATTAAGAAATCCGTGTTCTTTCAGTTGGGCTTACTTCTATTTCAGTTACTAAGGTTACATTATCCCGTTTATAAAATTTTATTCTATCAGTTAATCCAAAAGAGGTGACTTCAAATTTTCCATTCATTCGAGCTAATTCCAGTTCATAAATATCTTCAAGAGTGATACCATCAACCGTTGTTGAAAGAGTTAAAAGTCCGGTTAATTCATCTGCATCTATATCTTTACCTGATCCTGATTTATGAAATGATACTCCATTCGAATTTCCACCCTGAGCCTTAACATATATACCATCACCACTGGAACTCCCCCCAATAATCTGAATACCATGACCTGTAGATCCCCCTTCTATATACAATCCGGTACCATTTGAACCACCAAGTATTTTTAAACCAGCTCCAGTATGCTGCCCTTCAATGAGAATACCTTCCTTATTATCAACCCCACCTTTCACGTATAGGCCGTTTCCAGTATTCCCGCCTAAAACTTCAATACCATGACCTGAACCTAATCCCTTCACATATATACCTGGGTATTCACCATTACCAACTTGCGTATGCAAAGCTGCCGCATCCGACGACAACAGGTATAGGCCAGAACCACCCTGAGATTGTGAATATATACCGTGATATGAACCACCAGTTCCCTGAACCAGTATTCGGATACCCATACCCTCGTTAGTTTCAACGTTAATACCATGGCCAGCCGCTATGCCACCGTGAATATCAAGGCCATTTCCTGCTATGCCACCCTCAGTTTTTATGCCAGGCGCTGTATTCTGACCCTGAGCAAAAATACCGCTGTAACCGCCACTAGTACACACGGCACTAACAGCATGACCACTAATCGATGCTATATTTATCCCGGCACCAATATTAGACCTTATGTGAATCCCATCATAGGGACCAACTCCTGTACCACTTTCAATTTCAATGCCATGACCACCAAAAGATCTTATTTTCATAGCAGTATTACCCACACCGGATGAACCTA
>QNDG01000251.1 GCA_003645915.1 Candidatus Zhuqueibacterota bacterium
CCCTTGTATTTTCTGTAAAAATTAACAAACTGAATATCCCTGTTCCAAGGGCTGAAAACCAGATCATACGGGGCGTTATCAATATTTTTGATGTACTCTTTTCTTACTTCCGGATCTTTATTGTTGTTATTACTCCAGTAAAAATCAGTCAGTCCGCCCGGAAAATCTTTTTTACTGCTCCTCCAGAGTTTACTTTTTTTTGTGCCGAGAAGTAAAATTGCAATTTCATTGGTTTTTGTGTCGCCAATAAGCCAGTCGTTTGTGTACATACCGTTGTTGTTTTTTGATAAAATATTTACAACATCATCTATACTGGATGCATACTGGGCGGCTTTTCTTATTCTGTTTGACTGGGGAGTTCCGTCTGTATTAAACGGAGTCTGGGAAACAGTTGTCTCTCCTATCATAATTCCGGCACTGTTTATATAAAAATCAGCAGCTGAGTGGATTCCTCCCGGATATGTTTCATAAACAAGTCTGTGGCCTTTTTCCGGGATGATGTCAATTATTACATTCCAGTGAGGCCCTGTATATCCTCCCCACATAAAAATCTGGCCGAATACTATTTCTTTATTTTTAGTGGCTGAATTTGTTGCAAGGAATCCGGAACATTTGTGCTGTCTCATGGGGATGTTAAGTTCGTCTTCTGCCGCAAGAAAACTTTTTCCGGAAAGTGCGTTGCCTGTTCTTCGTAATGCTCCGCCGGCCTGGCCCAGGTCAATAACGGAATTTAAAGTAACAATATCAACAAGATCCGCTTCTCTTCCGAAAAGTCTGGCTCCTGCACGGTTAAGACCGTCTGCTATGCCTTTCATCTCCTCAAGGTACTCTTTATCATACTTTCTCAGCATAAGCGCATCAGCATCAAATCTCAGGTAACTCCATCCTCTTGAAGGATTTTCTCTGTATTTCTGTATTCCGAGTTTGTTGATGTATTCCGCGATCTCATCTGCAACAAGGTAACCGTACTGATAACCTCTTTTATACGGGTTGCCTTCAACATGAACAAAGATCCAGCCTCTGTCATCATATCTGAAACCATTGTTGAACCACTTGATTGTCTCCTTTGGAATATACTCTGTAATATCATCAACTTCAGTAAGAGAAATGTCGTCGAACCATACTTTTCCTTTGGCAGTGCCGTTTAACCCGAGATGCAGCCTTATTTTGTCCTTTGCTCTGGTAGCAATAAAAATGTTTCAATTTTATGCCATTTGTTTGTTGAGCCCGCTGCAGGGGAATGATTGGTAAAAGGGAATGATGCCATTGTTACTGCAGCAGGAACTGATGTAGGATATCTGTCAGTCGGATATGAGACAGCTCCCTGTGTTTTTACATAGAAACTCAGTTTGTAAACATGTCCTGTTTTTAAGCTTACAGGGGAGGACTCAAGAGTTGTCTGGTTCCAGTCATTGTGTTGAATTAGTAATGAGCTGGTTCCGGAGTGACTTTCAGTGTCCGTAACAATGATATCTGATTTGTCTGTGGAATGCAATACTGTCCATTTTTGCGGCAGGTTATCCGAGATTTTTTCAAACCCAGGATTGGGTACAGGTACTTTGGTATCAGCAATTACCGGTGCTGTCAGGACAGCGGCAATTGCAAGCAGTACTGACAATGATAATACTTTCTTGTGCATAAACTCCTCCGTTGGTTAAAGGTTATAGATTAAGACAGCTTTCTACTTAAAAAACTGTTAACTGTTTTATATGCAATTTGTTTTTCTTCCGAATCAGGGATGGTGGAGCATATTCGTTTAATATAGCCCCTTTTTTCAAGCATTAAAAATGTATACGGAAAATTTATGTCAAAGGTCCATCCAAGTTGCAAAATTTTAAAATCAGTGTTTGTTTTTAGTCTGGAAATTTCCACAAGTCGGTAGTTTAAGATATCTTCCAGCACATCATGTGATATTTTACTGCTTACAGGAAGATCCAGTTCTATTACCGGATTAAATTCATTTCCCCCCTTTTTTTCATAATACTCGGTAACTACCCTGAATATGTCCAGCTTATCTGCATCGCGCAGAATTTTTGTAAACAGTATTTTCCTTTCCGATTGGTTTTCCGGCAGATGCTTAAAGTTGTGATGAGCCACTGCAAAAATTATTATATCCTTTTCTTCTCTGGTAAAAGGAGTTAATACAGTGCTTTGAAGAAGCACTTTTTTACCAAGCAGGGCATGATTTTCCGATCTGGAATCTACAAATGTTTTATAATTGTAGTATTGGGGGAATCTTCCCACATCGTGCAAAATGCCGATTATTTCACTGAGAAACAAGTCGCGTTGAGAAAGGTTTAAAGATGCCGCAATATTTTTTGCTTCTTTTGCCACTTGTTTTGAGTGGTAGATTTTCAGGTTTATGTTATCCTGTTCTTTGCTGTTTTTCAGTCTGAATGACGATGTATAAGATTCAAACCAATTTTTTACAAATTCAACATCTGATTTTTCTGCCATATTAAATTCAGTTATCCGGTTTATTCAGTCACATAAATAAATGTTTTGTTTATCCTGCACCACCGCCTCCGGCGCTCACACCCCCTCCTCCGCCTCCGCTTGCACCTCCGCCTGTACCTGTTGCGCTGCTCATAACACTTGTTGTAGTTGTAATCATCTGTGAAAAAGATGAAGCAATATCCGACGGTCTGGAATGAGCACCGTAAATATACCAGGGTACTGCTCTGTGAAAATTATCCGGAGAAACGGCATTTATCAATTCCGTGTAATGTTTTTTCCCAAGGCCGAAAATTGCTCCGTAAACAACGTAGTTTTCAATGTTCTGGTTTAATGTGTCAACACTTTTTGACTTAAAATGATATTTCATCAGGTACTTTTTTAGCCTTTTCAGCTTGCGAAATATTATTTCACCTTCATGTGTTCTGTGCATTATTAAAAGAGAAAGAATAAACACTGTTATTGATGAAAATGTAATTACCAGAGCGCAGATATTACAGTAAATTGCAGCAGGTATTATAAAAAGAAAAAGAATACCGCTCCCGATCATGGATCTGTATGCTGCTCTTATGCTTTTTTTATCGAACCAGTTTTTTTCTTGGCCATGTTTTTTTACAAGTTTTGTCCAATCTCTGAAAAATTTCATAAATTTTGAACGGGATTTTGAAATAGTTTTAGTGCTTAATCTGTCACGGTCTTTTGCAAGATCTGTAAATAAAAATTCAATAAGAGTTTTTTCGTAATCTTCCATATCAGGTTTAAGCTTTTCGTATTTTTCTCTGTCCAGAATCCATTCAAAATTTTTAACAGATAATTTTTTAAAAAACCCGCGTTCCTCGGGCATTTCTTCAAGTTTCAGAATTCCCCTTCCTGCGAGATCAAACATTGTTGCAGGAACAGCTGACGCATAAACCTGCCTTGAATATAAAAGGTACGATGCAAGAGCAGGAGTAATACCTTCCGGAAGTTGAGATTCAATTTCCGGTTGTACAGGAATCCTGGGTTTTTTACCGTATTTTGTATGCTGATTATGCCAGAATGCAATAATTAAAAGAGAAACAAACACCATTAACATTGTGCCGTTTTTTGTGCGCTGAGCCTGTTTTTTGAGTCTTATTCTGTTTTCGATTCTTTTTTTGTTGGCCTGGTCAGCCCAGTCAGCTTCTTCTTTAAAAATTGAATCTTTTACGTTTTTTTCAATAATAGCAGCATCTTTAAAAATATCGGGAGGATATATAACACGGAATTCAAGATATGTGTATGCAGGCAGATTACTGCATGTTCCCACTATTACTCCGTTGCTGTTTATTTTGCTTTGTGCGTGAAGGGGGCCGTGGAGCCATAGAGCAACCTGTTCTGCAGGTATCTGTTCAGGAGGTTCTATAACTACTGTTACTTCTCCTGTCTTTTTGTCCCAGGTATCGCTTATAAACTGGTAGTACAGAACAGCAGAGTCAGAGTACCGTTTAACTCCGTTTTTTACTTCATAATTAATTTTAAAAGTTTTGGCCTGGTTCTCAGCTCTGTAAAACCAGCGCACTTCTTTTCCTGAATTTCTTCTTATAATCATAAATGTGCCGGGTTCTCTTGTGTCCGACAAGATATATTGAAGGGAATCTTCCCAGACACTGAAATTTTCAAAAGATACTCTCTCATCATTCGGAAAAGTTCTGTATGCATAAGAAAACG
>QNDG01000252.1 GCA_003645915.1 Candidatus Zhuqueibacterota bacterium
AGCGGGAATTTTTTAGCAAGAGACTGCATTGTAACTGTTGAACTGAACTTTACATTTACAGGCCCTGATTCACCTCTTTTAGTAGTTATTATCAAAACACCATTACCTGCTCTTGAACCATAAATTGCTGCTGCAGATGCATCTTTAAGAACATCAATTGAAGCAATGTCCTGAGGATTTACAGAACTGATATCAGAAGGTACTCCGTCAACAATAACCAGAGGATAAGTATTTCCAAGAGTTCCCGCACCTCTGATCTTTATTGCAGCTTCTGTCCCCGGCGCACCGCTTGTTAAAGACACATCAACACCTGCTGCTCTTCCCTGAATTGCAGTTGAAACCTGAGTTGTGGCAATCTTCTGAACATCATCAACTCTTACTGTGGAAGCAGCACCTGTGAGATCCTTTTTCTGCTGTACACCATACCCAATAACAACAACTTCATGCCCTGCAATAATTTTAAGTTCAAGGGCAAAATCAAGTTTTGTTGTCTGTCCTTCTTTAACAACAACACCCTCTCTTAAACCTGTCTTGTACCCCATATACATTGCTTTAATTGTATATGTACCGGGCTTTGCAGTAATTGTGTAACGGCCTTCCAAATCAGCAGCACCGCCAAAACGTGTCCCCTCCACAATTACATTTGCTCCCACAAGAGGATTCCCATCCATATCCGTTACAATACCTTCTATTGTACCGGACTGTGCATAAAGCAGCACAGGGAGCAAAATGACAAGAAACAACATTCCTGCCTTTCTCATAACTTAACCTCCTTACAAGTTCAAACTCTTATAATCAATTACAGCTTCTACCCATTCTGATAAAAGCTTCTCCCTTCTCTTTATTTAAGCCTGACCACCTCCTTCCAGAAATTTCTTTTCTTATTAAATTAGGCATAGAAATAATTCCGCAAACAAATTAAAACGTTACCGCTAACGATTGCATTACATTTAATAAATAAATATTTCTTCTTGTGATTAAACTTTTCCTTAAGCTGAACAATAAACAGATTACGCATTTTTTCAATTATATAAATAAAACAATACTGGCCGTTAACATCAATAGTTTACATTGGCAGATTTATCAATCTTACAGTATTAATAAAATATTGCGCAGTAGCTTAAGATGTCTGCAATTCTGTCTTTTGAACAGAATTAACAAAAAAGGAAGGCGTTATTCCCGTATATTTCTTAAAAGCTTTGTTAAAAACATTTACAGAGTTGAATCCTACTGAACTTGCCACAGAAGCAATCGTAAAAACTCTTTCTGAATCCTCTGCGAGAAGCCTTCTTGCTTCAGCAACTCTGTATTCATTTATTAAATTGCTAAATGACTTGCCGAACTCTTCGTTTATTACCTGAGAAATGTACGATCTGTTAATACCCAGCTTTTCAGACACATCCGAAAGAGATGCGTCATGATTAAGATAGTATTTTTTATCCTCTATTATTTGAATAAGATCATTAAAAATACTTTGCTTCTGTTCTCTTGTTAAGGATGAGCCTGAATATTTTATTTCATTATCAACAACCTGGTCCCTTGTTTCTATTATGTGAGCCCTTCTCATAGACATCAAAGCTTTACTGTCACCTTTTTCAATATATCTTTCATACTCAACAATTTTAAGATTTTTTCTTGCAAGAAGCTTGTATGTATCCATCTTATGTTTTATATGAATAATTATAAAAACAGAAATAAACAGCACTAAAACCATAACAGAGATAATGAAAAGCAGCCAGAATCTTTGTGCCTTAATTGTTGCATTCTTTATGTCTTTTTCCGATTGGAGGAGCTTTATTTCATTATCCTTTTTTTCTGTTGCAAACAATACCTGCAGCTCTGCAATGTTATCCTTCTTTTTATCTGAAGAGACAATTCTGTACATTGAATGATGCAGTTTCCTGTATTTTAATGCTTCCCTGTATCTGCCAAGCGCCTCATAAAGGCTTGAAGTGTACTCATAATTATCAAGGAGCAGATTTCTATCCTGGATGTCCATTGCCAGTTTTCTGCTTTGGTTAAGCATTTTTGCAGCTTTATCATAATTATTTAACTTTGTATATAAATTACCGAGATTGTTTAAAACTTCAACCTCTCCCCATTTATCCTCAGCTTTTCTGTTTAATGTTAATGCTCTTTGAAAAAGCGGCAAAGCATCTTGATAATTTCCCATATCATTATAAATAATCCCCAGATTATCACAAACCCTTGATAATCCTTTACTGTTTCCCATCTCCTCTTCTATTGAAAAGGCTCTGTTTAAAAATTTCAATGCTTTTTTAAAATCACGTTTTGAATTATAAACAAGGCCTATTCCGTTTAATGAACTGCTGACTCCGAGACTGTCACCTGTATTTTGGAAAATATCCAAAGCTCTTTTATAGTAATCCAGCGATTTGTCAATATATCCCAGGCCAAAATAAACCATTCCTATTTTTGTATAAGTCTTTGCAATGTAATTTTTATTACCAAGTTCTGTAAATATTTTTAATGCTCTTAAAAGATACTCCATTGAAACGTCAAGAGCCTGAACATATCTGTAAGCAGTGCCGATATTTAAAAGAGAATATCCTTTATAAAATTCATTGTTTATAGTTTGTGACAACACTAAAGCTTCTTTTGCATAGCTTATAGCTTCTCTCGGAGAATTTTTCGTATTAAATTCCGATTTTGAATTCAGCCGGATTATTTTCTTTAAAGTTTCTCTTTGCCCGCTGTCTTTAATATCTTCCTGCTGACAAAAAACAGAAATTTGCATAAAATACAGAACTAACAATACTGCTGCAAAATATATTTTTTCCCTTTTTTTCACATCAATCACTCTGCTTGTTAAACCTTATTAAAATTACACTTGAATCCACCACTTTTGCAAGCATTTTTATTTGCAAAGATCTTTTTTTCTGATTATAAATACATTTATAATTCCCTCTTCTGTCTGATCCAATACTGATGTTTTTATTGTTTATTTCAACAGATTCAGGTCTGTCCACATCTTTAAAATTAAGATTAAAAAGAAGACTGCTCTGCAACCCTTTAAATTCACCTTGTTTATCATTGATAATAAATTTTATCTCTTTTCCGGATTTTAAACACTCTAATAAAATTGTACTGTATTCACCGCTTTTATATTTATCTGTTTTCCCGTCATCAAAATACATCAGAAACTCTGAATGTTTATCCGGATAAACATCAATTATGTACTGTTTTTCTGTTAAATCAGGTTCAATCCAGTTCCTGTCACTAATCTTTGGAATAATTGCTCCCCTTTTAATAAAAATCGGTAATTTTGTTATATCTCTTGTATCATACCTGAGAATTTGACCTCCCTTGTATCTTTCACCATCCCAAAAATCTGTCCAAACATCCCCCTCAGGCAGATAAATTTCCATTGTATTAAAATCTCCGTAAACAGGAGCAATTAAAAGATACTTTCCGAGCATGTATTGATAAGGCCACTGATCACCGCTGCATTTGTAATCTTTTGGGAATGCTAGAAGCATGGGTCTGCATATAGGCATCCCTGTTGTATAATTTTGAAAAGCAGTGGAGTAGATGTATGGCAGTAGCCTGTATCTTAATTTTAGATGTTTTCTTATACTCTGTTCAAGCAGAGGGATTGTTCCTGATTCCTCTTCATTGTTATTATTGATTTCTATTGTATCCCTCCCTGTTATTCTTATCTTCTCAATAAATCCCTCTGTATTAAAATCACTGGTCCACGGTTTTGGATGATGAGAGCGTGCAACAGCAGAAAGTGCAGTAAACTGATTCCATCTGGCCTGAATCTTCCAGTTTGCTGCAAATCCATCAGAAGATATATAACTGATTCCCTGCATTGATCCAAATGTGTTGGTAATTGCTTTTATCTGCCATGCAAGTTCCATCCACGAGTACGAGCAGTCACCTGTCCACACAAAAGGATATCTACGAGAACCTATTATGCTGTTTAAAGGAAAAGCACAAAAGTATGGATCCCACGGGTTTACTGCCTGCATTTTCCTGCATCCCATAAAAAGCGGCCTTTTGCCTTTTGAATATTTTTTAAGCCCCTGCCATATTTCAGCATCTGTAATGCCGTTGCTTCTTATATCCTGCCACACCATGTCTACTCCCG
>QNDG01000253.1 GCA_003645915.1 Candidatus Zhuqueibacterota bacterium
ACTGACGGACGTGTCCGGCTACTGACGGACGTGTCCGGCTACTGACGGACGTGTCCGGCTACTGACGGACGTGTCCGGCTACTGACGGACGTGTCCGGCTTTTGCCTGATTCATGTAATTCGTGGATCAAAATTCAACATTCAAAATTCATAATTCAACATTTCTTCTCTTCCACGCCCCACCTCTGGATTCCTCCCAATTTCATCGGGAGTGCATGACAAATTTGAATATATTTTCTTTGCCGGCATCTGGAAATCTTTTTTAATTAGTGATAATTCGTGAAATTCGTGGATAAATTCGTGGATCAAAATTCAAAATTCAAAATTTCTGTTCCCTTCTACCCCGTCATTTCGAAAATCAAGACCTCAGAGGTCTCCGAGACCTCTGAGGTCTGTAATAATTCGTGATAATTCGTGGATCTCCGGTCGTCATTTCAAAGAAGCACCAGCGACTGAGAAATCTTCTTATTAAAATTATCGTAAATAAATATACCGCCCCAACCAGGGCTTGGGTTTCTCCTGACTGTTCTGTCTATTTTATCCATTCTTTTACAATACAAACTTTACATCCCGTTAGGGACAACATATTTATAGCAAAATGATAAACAAAAACGAAAGTCCCGCAGGGACGAAAGCTCAAATAAATTACTATTTAATCTTTGTGCCACTTTGGTTTTGATACCTGTCAACTCTCAAACCAGAGATTATTTTCTCCGATTATTTCTCTTAAACCGGCAACAAGCTGAGGTACAGGGTTAACTGCATATTTATTTGATTTAAGAAGAAGATCAGAGCCGTTCTCTTTAACATTAAAAAGCAGCTCACATTTTCCCGGATATTTTCTTACAACTTCTTTAATACCTGTGATATCTTCATTTGTAAGCTTTGAAACATCTATATTAAGACATAACTTTTTAATAAATTTTGATCTTGCCGTTTCCAGAAGCAGAACATCTGAACAAATTATGTTTGGTTCGGACTCTTCGTCTCTTCTGTCAATTCTGCCGTTAATAACAACTAGTTTCTCCGGTTCTATAACCTCGAAATACGCTTCATAAATACTGGAGAATGCTATTACTCTTATGGAACCTGTAAAATCTTCCACAGTAAAAAAAGCAGTTTTTCTGTTATTTCTGTCCAGAGTTGTACGGAACTCAGTTATAATTCCGCATATCCTTACAGTCTCTCCTGATTTCTTCTGATTAATATGCCCAATCTCAGGGTTTGCAATTGCAGCAACATCGTCCCTGTATTTTTCCAGCGGATGTCCTGACATGTACACTCCTAGAAGCTCTTTTTCAAAATGTAGCTTTTGCTCTTTTGTGAAAGGCTTCAGATCAGGTAGCTGGGGCTCCAGTTCCATTTCACTCTCTTCTCCGCCGAATATTGAGGTCTGACCTTTCAGAATATTCTGTTGTTGGTTCTGCGCCATGCTGAGAACCTGCGGTAAAATCGCCAGTTTTTGTGAACGAGTGCCTTCAAGAGAATCAGTTGCTCCGCATTGAATGAGACTTTCCAGAACCTTTTTATTGTTTAGTCTTAAATTCAGATAGGTGCAGAACTGATATAAAGTTTTAAAAGTTCCGTGCTCCTCTCTTGCCGAAATGATTGATTCAATAGCGCTCTTCCCCACATTTTTAATTGCTCCAAGACCGAATCTTATACTCTCATTCTCAACTGTAAAGCTGTAATAACTTTTATTAACATCAGGTGGCAGGATTTTTATACCCAGTCTGCTGCACTCATTAATCAGAATTACGATTCTGTTTGAGTTGCCCATCTCGCTTGTAAGGTTTGCAGCCATAAATTCTCTGGGATAATGGGCCTTAAGATAAGCTGTCTGAAATGCCACAACAGAATAGCATGCTGCATGAGATTTGTTAAAACCGTATCCTGCAAAATCTTTAATAAGTGCAAATATCTTTTTTGATTTGTCTTCAGGAATATTGTGATATTTTTTCGCTCCCTCAATAAATTTTAATTCCATTTTCTTCATCAGATCTTCTTTTTTCTTACCCATGGCTTTTCTGAGGATATCGCCTTCGATTAAAGAAAATCCGGCAAGCACATTTGCAATTTTGATCACCTGTTCCTGATAAACAATAATTCCGTACGTCTCTTTTAAAACCGGTTCTGCTGCAGGGTGTACATACTCTATTTTTTTCCTTCCGTGTTTTTTATCAATAAAATCATCAATCCAGTTCATAGGCCCCGGTCGGTAAAGTGCGTTCATCGCAATAATATCTTCTATAACCGTAGGCTGAAGTTTCTTCAGATATTCCCGCATCCCCGCACTTTCAAACTGGAAAATGCCGATTGTGTTTCCCTCTGCAAAAATTTTAAAAGTATCAGGATCATCCAGAGGGATTAAGTTTATATCAAGGTCTATATTTCTATCTTTTAATTGCCTTATAGTCTGGTCAATTACAGTAAGTGTCCGCAAACCGAGAAAATCCATCTTCAGTACACCCACTTCATCAAGTGATGTCATTTCATACTGGGTTGTAACATCGCCGTGAGATGACTTATACAGAGGCACGTAATTAGTCAATTCATCAGGCGTGATTACAACACCTGCAGCATGGGTTGAAGCATGCCTGGCCAGTCCTTCCAGAACAAGGGAGTTTTCATAAAGCTGTCTGTGAATTTCATCTCTGTCGCAGATCTTTCTGAACTCTTCAACTTTATCGTAAGTTTCCTTTAATGTTACCTTTGGCTGGGCAGGAATCATCTTTGCAATTTTATCAACCTCGCTGTACGGAATTTTTAAAACTCTTCCTACGTCTCTGATAACAGCGCGGGCATTCATTCTTCCGAATGTGATTATCTGGGTTACATTGTTTTCACCGTATTTCTTTCTTACATATTCAATTATTTCCTCTCTTCGTTCATAGCAGAAATCAATGTCAATATCCGGCATCGATATTCTCTGAAGATTAAGAAAACGTTCAAAAATAAGTCCGTACCTGATTGGATCTATATTTGTAATTCCCAGAACATAGGCAACGATACTTCCTGCAGCAGAACCTCTGCCCGGCCCCACCGGGATTTTCTGTTTTCTGGCATATTCGATAAAATCCATAACAATCAGAAAATATCCCACAAACTTCATTGTTTTTATAACATTAAGTTCTGTTTCCAGACGTTCTTCCAGCTCCGGTGTTACAGGATCATACCTTCTTTTTAAACCTTCCCTGCACTTCTTCTCAAAATATTCTTCAAGGGAAATATCCCCTTCTGATTCTGGTATTTTATATCCTGGCAGGTAGTGCTCTCCCAGTGTAATTGTAAGATCACACTTTTTTGCTATTTCAAGAGTAGTTGATACTGCCTCAGGAACATCTTTAAAAAGCTCGGTCATCTCAGCCTGAGATTTAAAATAGTTTTGATCCGAAGTAAAATGCATTCTTTTGGGATCATCCAGATCTTTACCGGTCTGGATACACAGGAGGATATCCTCAGCCTGTGAGTGTTCCTGTTTTAAATAATGGGTGTCATTTGTTGCAACAACAGGGATATCCAGTTCTTTTGATAACTCAAGAAGACCTTTGCGTGCAATCTCTTCCTCGTCTATACCGTGATTCTGAAGCTCCAGATAAAAATCATCTTTAAAAAGGTCTCTGAAAAATATTGCAGCTTGTCTTGCGCCATCATAATCGCCTCTTATTATTTTAAAAGGGATTTCTCCCTGAATACAGCTTGAAAGGCAGATCAATCCTTCGTGATACTCTTTAAGTATCTCTTTGTTTATTCTCGGTTTATAATAAAAGCCCTTAAGGTATGCATAAGAGCTCAGTTTCATCAGATTTTTATATCCTTCATAATTCTTTGCAAGAAGTATTAAATGGTAAGATCTCGCTTCGCTTTTGCTTTTATTCTCAACATTCTGAACCGGAGCGTTCTGTGGAGCGACATATGTTTCTATGCCTATAATCGGCTTTAATCCCGCTTCTTTTACTGCTTTGTAAAAAGGAATAACTCCGAACATATTGCCATGATCAGTAATTGCCAGAGCTTCCATATTATCTTTTACTGCAGATTTAACAAGATCGCCTATTTTGCATGCTCCGTCGAGGAGGCTGTA
>QNDG01000254.1 GCA_003645915.1 Candidatus Zhuqueibacterota bacterium
AAAAAATGGCAAAAAGAATTTGGAACTTTAATCCGGGCCCCGCAACACTGCCTCTTTCCGTACTTGAGAAAATAAAGGCAGATCTTCCGGTTTACAGAGATACCGGAATGGCTGTAATGGAATTAAGCCACAGATCCAAGGATTATGCAGAGATTCACTCTGAAGCAAAATCTTTGTTAAAGGAGCTCTTTTCAATTCCTGACGGCTATCACATTCTGTTCCTTCAGGGAGGAGCCAGTTCACAATTTTTTATGATACCAATGAACCTGTTAAAAGAAGGACAAAGCGCTGATTATGTAAACACAGGCGCATGGTCAACAAAAGCAATAAAAGAAGCAAAAAGATTCGGAACAGTTAATGTAGCAGGTTCTTCCGAAGATAAGAATTTTACATTCATACCAAAAAACAGTGATCTTAAGCTTGATCCTTCAAGTCAGTATGTTCATGTTACATCAAACAATACAATAGCAGGAACCCAGTACAGGGATTTTCCGGATACAGGTGATGTTCCGTTAATTGCTGATATGTCAAGCGATATTCTTTCTCACAAGATTGATACAGGTAAATTCAGTCTTATCTATGCAGGTGCTCAGAAAAATTTGGGACCAGCAGGTGTGACAATTGTAATAATTAAAGACGAACTCTTAAGCAAATGCAATCCGGATCTTCCTACAATGCTGAAATATTCAACACACGTTGAAAAAGATTCTTTGTTTAATACTGGTCCGACATTCTCAATTTATATTGTTAAGCTGGTACTTGAATGGATAAAAGAAAGCGGCGGACTTGAAGCTATTGAAGCTGAAAATAACAAAAAAGGCGATCTTCTCTACAGCGTTATTGATGAAAACAGCGACTTTTTCAGATGTCCTGTAGAGAAAGATTCAAGATCATACATGAATGCTGTATTCCGTCTTCCTTCAGAAGATCTTGAAAAACAGTTTATTGCCGAAGCTGCTGAAAAAGGATTCGGCGGTATTAAAGGACACAGATCAGTTGGCGGAATAAGAGTATCTATGTACAATGCAATGCCATACCAGGGTGTTAAAGAGTTTACCGATTTCATGCTGGATTTTGCAAAAAAGAACAAATAATTAATTTTATTAATTAAAAAAGAGCGGAGAATTTATCTCCGCTCTTTTTTTTATCAACGCAGCAAAATACATTTTTTATCAGTTGAGAGAAAAGGCGTTGTTAATTTAATTATATAAATTCCTGATGAAACATCTTCCCCTGAAAAATCACGGCCTTTCCATTCAATCTTATGAGTTCCTGCCGTGAAAAAATTATCTGCAAGAATCTTAACAAGTCTGCCCTGCATATCATACACAACAATTTTAGTATTTTGTGGAAATTTTAAACTGAAAATTATTTGGGTTGACTGGTTAAACGGATTCGGACTGTTCTGCCATAAACGGAATTCGGACACCTCGTTAGTCTGTACATTGCTTTGATCCGAAATAATAAAACAAAACATTTTATCACAAAGTGTATATAAGCCGTCTTTGTCATAAGCAACGACTTTCCAGAAATACACACCCGGATCAGGTATATCCGAAAGGTTAAAAACAGTATCTGCAAGAGAAACAACAAAATCAGGCGCAGAAAAATCCGGATTGGAATCCATCGAAAATCTGTACAAAATCGTATCCCCGGGATCTGCATTAAAGGACTTTGTCCAGCAAAAAGTCAAAGGTGTTTTAGTATTAACAGACAAAGAATCTTCAGGGGAAATAAGTGAAAACCGGCCTGGCGCATCAGGAAGAGAGATCACATTAAAATCCATACTAAGACTGTCTTTTAAACCAGTCGGATCCTCTGCCATTATAAACAGTTTTCCTGATCCAAACCAATTTTTTTGTGGATTAAGTTTCAGAACTTTTCGGGTCGTATCATACAAAACACTTAATTGAGGACAGGAGGATCTAAATGTCAATGAAAGAGCTGAAAGAGAATCATTACCATCACTAATTATTCTCCTAATGTCAAGTGTTTTTGAACTATCCTCAAAAATATTAATCTGCGAAATACCTGAAATAACAGGGGGTAAATTATGGGAAAAATTTAACACAGAACTTCCGTAATAACTGCTTGGTTCGATTCCGGATAAATTATAGAATAAAACTCTGTTAAAAGTGATGCTGTCTGTGCATACTGTATCTGCTTTTGCTGTCAGTTGAATATTAAACAGATTTCCCGAGTCAATTTCAGTATTGATTGTGTTAACAGTAAAACCAGCAATAATAAGCAGGGAATCCTCGGTATTCCATGAAACACCATCCCAATCGGAAAAAACAGATTTTTTAAACCCCACATTCCTGACATTCAGCAGTAAAGAATTATATTTTAATGTCAGTTGAAATGCAACCAAAGATCCAGATTCGGAAATGCCCTTTATTGAAACAGGAACGACAAACTTAAGACCCATGCAGACATTGCTGGTATCTTTCATACTGACATTTATCTCTCCAAAAAGATTGGAGAAAATTAAAAAAATGAATAGAAAAATCTCCTGTAGTAACCAGGATTTATATTTTTTAAATGGATTTCTCATTAATTTAAAAAACAGAGGGCGTTAATACGCCCTCTGTTTGCATTCTGAATTATAAATGATCCGCTGCTCCTATCTTACAAGAAGCATCTTTTTAATAATTGAACTCCCCTTATAAACAACTTCAATAAAATACATTCCGGAGCCTACATCCTGTCCTGAATTATCTTTTCCATTCCATGTTATAACATATGAACCCGGTTTTTCATAAGCATTAACAAGCTCTTTAATTTCTCTGCCTTTTGCATCTCTTATAAAAACCCTTATATTCCCTGATTCCGGTATTGTAAAGGAAATTGCAGTTGAACTGTTAAATGGATTAGGATAATTCTGAGACAGATTAAATTTCTCCGGTAATTTATCCTTTTCAGAGATGCCGGAAAAATATGCGATTGTTCTTTTTTCATCAGCCCATCTTAAATACCCATCCATATCCTTGGCCTTTACTGACCAGTAATTTAATCCTGAAATCATGGACAAATTAACATAGAGTGAAGTATCCCCTGTTTCAATTGTAAGAGGATTATCTTTAAATGTTGAATCTTTTCCCATATAAAAAACATAATAAACAGAATCGCCTTTGTCAACATTTTCCGAAGAGTGCCATACAAAATTAACCGGATTTGTGTTATTGGTTATTGTAAAACCGGATTCAGGCGAAATCAAAGAAAAACTTCCCGGCGGATCAGAAACCGGAATAACTGAGACATGAACAGCAGCAGAATCACTTAGATTATACGGATCTGTTACTTTAAGCATAATATCTTCTGTACCATTCCAGTTTTCATCAGGTATTATCATAACCATAAGATTCATCGTATCGTTAAATACAGTAAAATTAGGGCTTGATGTAGAAAATTTAAGTCTGTCCATGGAATCATTTAAATCCTGAACATAGTTATACATATCAAAATATGAAAATTTAGCAGTATCATCCTCAAGCACAGTAATTGCGGGCATTGAAGAAATCTTTGGCGGGAAAACCGTAGTTGTTGAAAAATGAGCTGTCATTTCAGTATTTGCATACATATTAACAGCAACCGGGTTATTTGTCCCATTATAATATCCGGACCAACCTGTAAATGTAAAATTAGTATCAACAGGCACAGCAAGGACACTTACTGTTGCTGTACTGTCAAACCACTGCCCTGAAGGAGTTGTTAAAATATTTCCTCCGTAAACAGGGGAAGCCTTTGTATCAAGGAGGAACTGCTTTTGCCACTCGGCCTCTTCCACAACAGGACCCTTGACAATAATTTCAATCTCAGTTCTTTCTGATGTTACTGATCCGTCTCCGGAACCAAGCCATCTTACAAACCTGCTTCTCTCTCCGGTCTGTCCGGGATCTGTTAAACTGTCAATATCAACTACAACAGTACTTCCTTTAAAGTACCAGCCTGCTCCCTTAACTGTGCTATTGTTGAATTTTGAAACAACTTTTACGGAAAATTTCTCTTTATAAGCAGCCGTGTATGTCACTTTTCCTTCGGGGATTGTAATTTTATGGGTTCTGTCTCCGCCGT
>QNDG01000255.1 GCA_003645915.1 Candidatus Zhuqueibacterota bacterium
AGGGAAATTGTTAAGAATCTGGTAATTGCAAGAACAACAGTTTTGTACGGTTATTCGCCCGGGGCAAGGCCTAATTTTGCTACATGGGTAATAGAAAAACTCAAAGCAGGCAAAAAAATCAGTATAGTGGATGATCAGTACGGGAATCCTACTCTTGCAGACGATCTTGCGCAGGCATGTATTGTTTTGTGCAGACCCGGAATCTCAGGCGTTTACAATACTGTGGGTGCCAGCCTGTTGAACCGTTATGAGTTTGCTCTTGAAATAGCAAAGGTTTTCAACCTTGATAAGTCATTAATCTGCAAAATAAAAACCGAAAGCTTAAATCAGAAAGCAGCGAGGCCCTTAAAAGGGGGGCTTTTTACCGATAAATTATTCAGAGATACAGGTTTTCGATTTTTATCTGCCGAACAGGGTCTGATAAAAATGAAAAAACAAATGGAGGCATAAATGAATTTTGATGAGATAAGAAATCAGATTGATGAGCTCATTACTTTATATATTGAAAAAAGAGAGGAATCAAAGACTTTTACTCCTGTTGAAAATAAGGTTCAATATGCCGGACCTGTTTACGGACCTGAGGAAATAAAAGCCATGATAGGTTCAATCCTTGACGGCTGGTTTGGTGTTGGTAAGCAGGCCAGGGCTTTTGAGCAGGAATTTGCTGCTTTCCTAGGTGTAAAAAATTCACTGGTTACAAATTCCGGATCATCTGCAAATCTTATTGCACTGTCTGCACTTAAGGCAAATGAGTTCAGAAGAAAACTTGAACCCGGAGATGAGATCATAACTCAGGCAGTTACTTTCCCTACAACTTTTAATCCCATTATTCAAAACGGTTTTACTCCTGTGCTTGTTGATGTTGATCTTGGCACTTACAATCCCAACATTGAACAGATTGAACGAGCGATCACATCAAAAACAAAAGCCATTGTAATTCTGCATCAGCTCGGCAATCCCAATGCTATGACAGAAATAATGGATCTGGCAAAGAAACATGATCTTATTGTAATTGAAGATACGTGTGATGCTCTTGGTTCAACATATGACGGTAAATTAGTGGGCACATTCGGCGACATGGCAACCTTTTCTTTTTATGTTGCGCATCATATGACCATGGGAGAAGGCGGAGCAATCGCGGTAAATGACAATGGGCTGAATCTGATCTGCAGGTCAATACGGGATTGGGGAAGGGCGTGTGCATGTCCTATTTGTGAGGTTGTAAAAAATCCGGATAAGCCCTGTCCTTTTAAAACAAAGAGCGGAATTTTGCCGGAGGGTTATGATATCCGTTATGTTTATACAAATATCGGATATAATTTGAAACCAATGGAGTTCCAGACAGCAATGGGAAGAGTACAGCTGAAAAAGATCCCTGAATTTATTAAGAAACGCAATGAAAATTTTAACAGGCTTTTAAAAACTTTCAAAGATTATGAGGAATATTTTATTCTTCCCGAATCTTTGCCAAAGGCTGAGCCCGCATGGTTCGCTTTTCCTCTTACAATAAAAGATAGTGCGCCTTTTTCACGCAGAGATTTTCTGTCGTATCTGGAAAAGCGGAACGTTGAGACAAGGCTGTTTTTTGCAGGAAACATAATAAGGCACCCTGCTTATCTCGGGCTGAATTTCCGCACTGTAGGATCCCTTTCCAATGCGGATAAAGTTTTACGGGACAGTTTTTTTATGGGTATTTATCCGGGGATATCATCGGAGAAAATGGGTTTTGTTACAGAAACTGTAAGAGAGTTTTTAAAGGAAGTATAATAGATTATAATCCTGAAAATTAATTAAGTTGTTTTATGGTGGTAAGAAGTTGAATTCAGTTAATAAAAATAGTTCATTTTCAGAAAGTAATATTAAAAAGAATACTTATTTTATTGCGCTAAGCCAGGCCTTTAACCTGATTCTTGCTCTGGGCCTCAACATAATGGCAGGCAGGTATCTTGGCGATGAAGGTTTCGGGAAATATGCGTTTGCAACTGTTATCTATTACTTTGTGTTTCTTTTTGATGATTTTGGGATTGTAACATATTTTACAAGGGAAGTTGCAAGAAACAGAGAACAGGCAAACAAATATTTTACTAACTCTGCTGTTCTTAAACTGATTCTTATCTCTGTAAGTGTTTTATTTCTTGGGCTTTATTTAAGTATTTTCTCCTTTCCTGCAGATAAGGCTCTTCTTATTATTTTATTTGGTATTTACGGAATTATTTACTCATTTAACCAGCTCTGCTCGGGAGTTTACCGGGGGTTTGAGCAGATGCAGTATGAGATGGCAGTTGTGATGATTGAAAAAATCCTGGTAACTGCTGCAGGTATCTATGTGCTGGTAAAGGGTTTGGGATTGGTTGCATTTGGTTCGGTGTTTGTTTTTTCAGGCATTATCAGTCTGGTAATAAATTTCATACTGGTAAAAGTTAAATTCAGAATTTCGTGGACAGGATTGAATATCGGTTTTATGCGGAGCATGTTTAAGGCTGCTGTTATTCTGGGATTTTTCATGTTTCTGGCTCAGGCCCATGCAAGAATAGATGTGCTGCTTCTTTCCGCAATGAAAGGCGACAGTGTTGCAGGGTGGTATTCCGCACCTTATAAAATCCTGCTTTTTCTGGAGGTTATACCTACTATACTTTTTACAAGCACATTTCCCAGACTTTCCAGAACATATTTAACCGATAAAAATTATATTGAGAAAATATACACAATCGGGTTTAAATATCTTTTTTATATTGCAGTTCCTGTAATTGCAGGAACTATGTTTTTGGCGCCGGAAATAATGTCGCTTTTCGGTTCTGAATTTACTCCTTCTGTTCCTGTGCTGAGAATTGTTATTTTTGCCGCGGGATTTAATTTTTTTAATATTTTTACCGGCGGTCTGCTTATAGCAAGCAACAAACAGAAGGAAGTTTTAAAGGTGCAGACCGGCGGGCTTTTATTAAATCTTGTTATCAATTTTATTTTAATACCTTCATATGCACACATTGGCGCAAGCATTGCAACTTTTATTTCCTATGGTTCGGTACTTGCGGTAACACTTGTAATAACTTACAGGTCAGTGTGCAGGATAAATCAAAAGAGTTTTTTCTGGAAAGGTGCAGTATCAACTGCTGCAATGACTCTGTTTCTTGCTTTTACGGTTCTTCCTTTCCTGCCAAAATTTATAATTGCTGTTGGTATTTATGCTGCAGTACTATTAATTTTTAAAGGAATTGATTTTAATGAGATTCTGCATGTTAAAAAAATAAGAGCAGGGAAAAACAATGGTAATTAGTAAAAAGTTTTTAAAAAGTCCGGATTTTGACAGATGGGATATATTTTTTTCAGTTGCAGTAGCAGTGGGTATTGCACTGAGGATTTTTCTTATACTGACGCGTCAGTATTCCGTAAGTTTTGATGAGGCACACCATCTACGTCTTGCAGGTAGTTTTGTGCAAAAGGGAGTCAGAGGTCTTTTGCATCCTTACTGGCCCCCTCTTTATCCTGCTGTTACAGGGGTTGTTTCTTTCCTTGTAAAGAATCTTGAGCTTTCCGGACGACTTGTAAATGTTTTTGCAAGTGCGGGGATATCTGCAGTTATCTATTCTTTGGGCAAAAGGGTTTTCAGTAAAAAAATTGCAGTAACAGGTGCTTTTCTGTTTTTAATTTATCCGCCTGTTGCATATGAATCAACTTTTGTTGTTACAGAGCCGCTTTATACTTTATTGGGATTGAGCGGTATTTTAAGTTTCTTTATCGGAATAGAACGAAGAAAAACACTTAATTTTTTAATTGCGGGATTGTTGTGGGGAGCTGGTTATCTTGTAAGACCCGAAGGCGCGGGATTTTTAATAGTTGCACTGGGATTTCTTATTTTATCTTTCCTGCCGCAGTTGTTTAAGAATAAAAATCTGCTAATATGGGTTATTGCGGTTGTTTTCGGGTTTATTTTGATATCGTCTCCTTACTTAATTTATCTTAAAAAAACAACAGGTAAGTGGACTCTGAGTACAAAAGGTATGGTAAACCAGCAGCTTGAAGCTGCAGTAGA
>QNDG01000256.1 GCA_003645915.1 Candidatus Zhuqueibacterota bacterium
AGATTCGTTTAATATCAAAAAAAGGATTTTTCCCGGGGAAAGTATTAAAAAGCGAAGTAGTCAGAACAATACTTCTTATCTGATGCAGGCCGAGATAGACAATGGCCTCTCTTATGGAGGTAATTCTTCGTCTTATGCCCCAGAAAGCCGAATTTACCAGCCTGATCATTCTTGCAGTTAACACTTTATCTGTTAATATAGCATCAGCTACTTCCTCTACTTTTACATCAGGTTTACTTGAAAGCTCAAGTATTCTTGATACAATACTCGGTAAAGTTGGGATTGGCATTGCCCGGGTTACATACGTATTAACTAATGAATCCTTTTCATTTGTTATCATCTTAAAATACCCCTAAATATGAACATCCTTGCGATAAGCCATACCGCCCGTAAAATGGACAAGTTTAAGCCTGTTATCAACGCCAAACAAAGATTCGGAAAAACCAATAAACAGATAACCGCCCACATTCAATGCATTAAAAAAGTGCTGAATCACCCTTTTTTTGGATGTAAGGTCAAAATAAATAAGTACATTTTTACAAAAAATAATATCAAACCCTTTCATAAAAAGCATTGACATATCATTATTAAGGTTCACATTCGAAAACTTTATATTCTTTTTTAATTCATCCTTAACTTTATAAACTCCATTTTCAAACGTAAGATATTTATTTTTATATAATTCAGGCATGGATTTAACCGCATATTCCTTATACTCGCCTTTTCTTGCAATGTTCAGAACTCTTTCACTTATATCTGTACCCACAATTTCAATCATCCAACCATTGAACACATGCTTCATCTCATTAATTATCATTGCAATTGTATAAGCCTCCTCCCCCGACGAACAGCCAGCACTCCATATCTTTAATTTCTTCACAGCTTTATCTTTATATTTTTCAGCTATTTCAGGCAGTATAATATCCTCCAGCGCCTTAAAATGTGGCTTATTTCTAAAGAAACTGGTCTCATTTATTGTAAGCTCATTCATGAGCTTTAAAAACTCTTCTCTCTTATTTTCCCTTTTTGACAGATAAGAATAATACTGGTTAAAATCTCTCATGCCCAATGAGTCCATGCGCCTTTTGAACCGGTTTTCAAAATAGTATCTCTTATCATCCGGGAAATACATTCCTGTTTCCTGATAGACCAGATCTCTTATTTTAAGGACATTATCCATTACGCAAATCCTTTTTATTTTTCTTATTCAACAGTGACTGCTGTTACCTTAGATTGTTTTTGAACAATATCTGCCACATTGGCCGTATCAAGAATCAATCTTACTCTTCCATCTCCCGTAATTGTTCCGCCTGCAATACCAGGGACATTACCGAGATAATCGCCAAGAGATTTTATTACTACTTCTTCCTGCCCTAAAAGATGGTCAACAATTAGCCCGTACCTCTTTTCTGCAATTGCAATAAGCACAACATATTTGATTTTCCTTGACGTCTCATATTCATCCTGAGATCTGATTACGTTAAATAATCTGTCAAGATACAAAACAGGGATTACAGAGTCTCTGTGCCGTATAACCTCTTTATGGTCAATTGTCTGTATATCCTGCTCGGAGATTCTGATTGTTTCCACAACTGATGCCAGAGGCACTGCATAGATCTCTTTGGCAACTTTCACAACCAAAGCCTGAATAACTGCAAGGGTCAATGGTAGTTTTAAAATAAAAGTTGATCCTTTTCCGTATTCACTTTGCACATCAATAATACCATTGAGATTCCGGATATTATTTCTCACCACATCCATTCCAACGCCCCTGCCTGAAAGATCACTTACCTGATCTGCAGTACTGAATCCCGGTTCAAAAATCAATTGTATTGCATCTGTATCGGACATTCCTTTTATCTGTGCTTCAGTTGCAATTTTCTTTTCTAATGCCTTTTTCTTTACTTTTTCAATATCAATACCGCCTCCGTCATCTTTTATCATAATAATAATATGATTGCCTTCCTGAGATGCTGATAATTCTATTTTTCCTGTTCTCGGTTTCCCTCTCTTCTGCCTTACTTCAGGAGATTCGATTCCATGATCAATTGCATTTCTCATCAAATGAACAAGAGGATCCCCTATCAGGTCAATAACAGTTTTATCAAGTTCTGTCTCACCGCCGGTAATTACCAGCTCCACTTTTTTCTTTTTATCTCTTGCAATATCTCTTATGAGTCTTGGATACTTTTTAAACAACCTGTCTATTGGTACCATCCTCATTTTGAGTACTGATAATTGAAGTTCGCCTGTGATAAAATTTATTTTTTCTGTGGTTTCTGCCATTTTTTCTTCATATTCCTGCCAATCCTGCTTTATCCTGAACTCCCTGCTTACCTGCAGTAATCTGTTCCTTTCAAGAACCAGTTCTCCCACAAGGTTCATCAGATCATCAAGCCGTTCAACATCAACTCTGATTGTTGAACTTTCGGTATTTTTAAATCTGTCCCCTCTGTCTCTTTTTACCTCTTTATTCTTAGAGACCTTTAAATCGTCCTGCTCGCTTTTTATCTGTTTTTCGTCTGTCTGTTTCTCAGATCCTTCATCTATCACTTCTGAAGATTCTTCTGTTTTCTCCGAAACCTCTCCGCTTTTAATTTTATTCAAATCTGATAAAACTTTTGTCAGATCTATTTTTTTTATATCATTGTCTCGTATTTGGTCAACAAGTATTTTAAGTTTATCAGTTGAATCAAGTAGAGTATCCAACACTTCAGATGTAACCTTCCTTTCTCCGTCTCTGATCAGACTTAAAACATCTTCAGCTGCATGCCCCAGTTCAACAAGCTGATCAAAACCAAGAAAACTTGAAGTACCCTTAATTGTATGAAAAGCTCTGAAAATTCTGTTTATAAGCTCATTGTCTTCAGAATTTGATTCAAGGCTCACAAGGTCATTATCTAAATTATCCAGCAGCTCGTTTGTTTCGTTTAAAAATTCCTTAATAAGTTCTGCATCCTGCGCCATTGATCCCATTTTACATCCCTCATATATTTTAATTACAATACCTGATTATTCATCCAGCAGACTTTTTATCTTTTCAAATGAAAACGGTTTTGCAAGAACTTCATCAATCTGCACCGGATTATTCACATTTTTAACATTTACGGCATGTTCTCCCATCCCTGTCACAAGAACTATTCGCTGATCCGGGCGGATTTTTTTCATTTCTCTTGCTATCTCAAAGCCGTTTTTACCTGGCATTAGCACATCAAGCATAACAAGGTCAAAAACATCCGTTTCAAACATCTCCATCGCTTTTTCACCTGTGTGTGCAACTTCCGCACTGCATCCAAGTCTTTTGAGAATCCGTTCCAAAACATCAAGAACAACTTTTTCATCATCCACTATAAGAACTCGTTTCATTTTACCCCCTCTGAGGCATTTTTATTATCAGGTTTTTCTGCCGCACCGTTCATATTTGCTATCTTTGCTTTATTATCATTCAAATCGTCTGTTATTGAAATAATTGAATCAACTCCATATACACTGATAAATTTATCAGTTACCTGTCTCATTGTTTCCACTACAAAAAACAGATGAATACTGTCAAGAAATTTTTCTGCATCTTCACTTAAACTGTTTTGTCTTAGCTCCTGCCAGCTGTATATGAATAATTTTATATCCTGAAAAGCTATAGCTATATCAAATATTGTTTCACTGTTCTCTTTATGCTTACTCAGGATTTCCTTTATTAATTCAGAAAAGGATGAAAAATGGAATGACTCGGAATAACCCAACAACCGGAATTGGCTGTCAATAATCTTTGTCCAAATATCAAGAGTACTGAAGATATAAATAGGCCTTCCTATTTCAGGAGTATTACCTGTTTTCCCTGCAGGCACGCCGGATTCACTTGCTTCTCTCTTTCTTCTTGCCATCCTCTCCTGAAATTTCATGGCTCTTCTTTCCCTGCTGATATCAGCCAGATTTTTTGTTGAACTTCCTGTTATCTCAGGAATTGAATTTGTGCTATTACCTGCAGCTCCCACACTGGCCACAGCTGCAGCTTCATCACCTCCCAG
>QNDG01000257.1 GCA_003645915.1 Candidatus Zhuqueibacterota bacterium
AGAGTATGCTCTTCACCAGGCAGCCAGTAAAAAACTCTCGGAGCCTTATACGTACTGCCGTCAGCTTTAAATTCCAGCCCCTCCGGATTGGTTTCTATTCTTACATCTCCCAGCTCAAAATGAGCTGTAAGTGTAAATGCCGTATCAACTGAAAATACAAGTGGATTATCTGTTGACTCCATATCCCCTGTCCATCTGACAAATCCGTATCCGCTGTCTGCATTACCGAATGCCAGAAGCTCAATCTCTTCCCCTTTAGGCCACCATGTTCCGTTTTCCGAAACAGGAGTAACATAACCATAACCAGGAGGATCAATATTCACAATATTTTTGTATTCCATTCTCCATAAAGCGGATTGTGTTACAGGAGCCTCAACAGTAATCTCATAAGTAACATCAGTACCTGTATATGAACCTGCTCCCCTACCCTTCCATTTCCAGAAATGATATCTTCTTATACTGTCAACATTCTCAACAGTATCAACGGAAATTACAACTTTTGATCCGGAATCATACCATCCTTCACCAACAGCGCTTCTTCTCTCAGTTTTTACCGTAAGATAATACTGAGGCTTCCATTTTACGGTTTCTGTAACAGGATTGTAAACAACAATACTGAAAGACTGTGCAGGGCCTGTGTATGCTCCGGTACCTGTTCCTTCCCACCCCTGAAATATATATCTTGCCCCAGTATCTCCGTGTATAATTGTTGAATCAATGGAACATTGAACAGTTGAACCTTCACTGTACCAACCTGTACCTTCAGCTGTTCCATGGTCAGTGGAAATATCAACATAGTATTCACTCTGCCAGTTCACTGTCTGAACAACAGGGCTGAGAACAATGATTTCCGCTGTAGTATCAGTGCCTGAATACGAGCCGTCTCCAATTCCTGTCCATGATACAAATTTTCTGCGGACTTTGTTCTCCTCCTCAAGATATGAGGGTACAACAGCAACGACCGTATCCCCCTGGTCATACCAGCCGCTCTTATTATCCTGATCTGTATTTGAAATAATCTGCACTTTGCGCTGAATTTTCCATACCACTTTTTCTGTAATATTTGAATTTACCTGAATCCTCACCTGTCTTGAAGGGCCGGAATAAGAACCTTTCCCTTCACCTATCCATCCTGCGAATTCAAACCTTGTTGTACCTTGTTCATCAAGGATTTCCTGATCAACTGAGATATCTACAAACGTACCAGGATAATACCAGGTATCTGAATTTTCAATCCCCCCAGCTTCACCTTTATCAATAAGAACCTGAAAACGTGTTATCGGAATTCCTATATCTGCCCTGCTTCCATCAGGGTCCGGTGGTGCGTCAGGATATCCTGCATCAATACACGGAGAGGTTTCTTTTAACATAAAATTATTATTATCCGGATCAACAAATTGCGGATCCGATTCTATCAGGCCGGGTCCGTATCCTCCTTTTTCTACACAATTATAATAACTGTCTGCAACAGAATTAGGCGGATCACTCCTGTATTTATTATTGTACAAATCTGGCGTCCATGTGCTGTTCCCTGTATTTTTCCACAGAATACAGTTAATAATAAGCGGAGGATCATGTAAATCCGTATGCATAATCATTTCAACGCCTTTTGACCTGTCCTCCTCCCCTTGATAAGGTAGATGAAAATTATTATACATTATATTCTGGTAAAAAAGAGTCTCGGAATTTCTAAGCTGTACAGCCCCGCATACTGCATGATTTCTGTACATTATATTTTTCTCGATAATGGGATCATACCCGGGAACATTATGTGTATTGTAAATATATGAAGTACCTTCATTTAAAGCATACACTTGTATTGCTGCGCCACCCTTTGCATGGCATTCGTAAATAATATTATTTCGGATAATTGACAGCCAGGATCTTGTTCTTATACCGCCCCCTGAAATTTTATCACCAAAGTATTGCCATTCCGTACCTTTTCTGAATCCGGAGTTTCTTATTGTAAAACCATCAAGCAGAGTAAGATGCTGCATATCAACACCTCGCTGACCTTTTCCCTCACTGCCGACCCAGCCTTGTATAATGGTTTCATGCATAACAGAATCTCTTTGGGCAAGAGTTGTTTCATCTCCGTTAAAACCTCCGAAAAGCATAATACCCTGCTTTACAATAACAACGCTCCTGGGATTCTTTGAACTTGAATACAATCCTTTTGCAACCCACACCCAGCCTTCAAGACCCTGATCGTAAAGATAATCCACCGCATCCTGAATATCAGTGAAAGCATCTTCCCATGAACTGCCGTCCTCTTTACCAGTTGCATTTACATCAACATACACAATCGGGTAGTTCTCTTCCTGTTTTAAAAGAACTTCAAGGATTTCATCTTTTGCCTGCAGTCTGGTGGCAACCCCTCCCCAGAAAATACTCTTTGCCTTGTCCTTAACCCTGTCCCACTTTGACTCAAAAGTCTTTCCTTTCCAGACATGGTTTGTACCAATTGCTATTGACTGAGAAACCGCAGTAAATAAAACTGCAAAAATTAAAAATCTTATTCGTGTTCTGTAATCCACAAAAATTCTCCCGATTATCTTACTAACTGAACTTTCTTTACATATGCATGCTTATTCATCTCTATTCTGATAAAGTATATTCCTGATACAGCCGGAGATCCAGAGCCTGTTTCACCATTCCAGAGAACTGTATGCATTCCCTGTAAAACAAACCCATTAAACAAAGCCGCCACTTGCCGTCCTTTTATATCAAACACTTTTGCATTAATCTCCGCAGGTTTGTCAATTGAAAATTTAATTGAGCAGGAACTGTTAAAAGGATTCGGATAAGCAGGTAAGACTGCAAATTCCTTAATACTGCTGCTCAGTTGCTGAACACCTGTACTATTTTGCGTAATCTCCGAATTTATTCCATTGACGGTTGCTTTTTCAATTGAAATCCAGGTTCCGTCAAACTTATCTGCTTTTATCTGTATTTCGCATACCGCACTATTAAGATCCTGTTTATTTTTTTCGTTAAAAATCAATCCTGCAAAAATTTTTCCTTCTCGTTTTGAAACACTCATTGAAGTACCTGTTAAACTGGTTTTTACAGAAATATTTTTCGCAACAGCTTTGTCATATAAAATATCCAGCTGAGCAGAAAGTATGTTTCCCCCTTCTAAATACACAGGAAGTCTGTAAATCCCATCTTCCGGATGCATATTTACCGGTCTTCCGAGTACTACTTTATATAATTCTGAACAACCTGAATTATCACCCCAACCGCCGTGCACATCTCCCTTAATGGCAGCATAAATTGTTTCTGCTGTTGTATCAAAGGATAAAGAATGCAGTTTTATCTCATCCGGCTTAAAAGCCCATTCACCAATATGGTTATTTACGGTATCAACACCTACAACATGATTCAGTATTACAAGTGCATCATTGATTGTTACAAGGCTGTCTCCATCAACATCTGCAGCAATAACTGCAACCGGCCCTAAAGTATCAACTCCGAGTGCATGTCTTGCAGCAAGAGCTGCATCATACGCAGTCACAGAAAAGTAACTTTTTTCTTTTTCCGGTTTTATTACAACCGAATCTTCCTCTACAGGGATGTTTAAAGTATAATATCCATCATTACCTGACTTAACTTTTTTCTCAAAACTCTGATTACATAGAATATTCACGCTGCTTACAGGTATTCCGGACGAAAAGTAAACAATATCTCCTGCAATTTTTCTGTAACTTCTCGGTTTTAATGTAAAAGCAACTGTGGAATCTATTAATCCGGGGGAGGACGCAATAATAACGGTAGAGTCAGCCCAACCCATATAAACCGAATCAAGGACAGCAATTCCTAAGGAATCTGTTAATACGTATCTCTCTCCGAGAATCTGTCCGTCTCCGGATTGGATACGGAAATAAACAGGAGTATCTTCAACACCTTTTTCAAAACCATCAACTATGGAGACTTTTATCGTATCACCAACCATTCTACCAGGATATTCCGAAAATACAAGCTCGTCTGCAGGTTTCATATAAAGCGGCAGGGTTAAAAATG
>QNDG01000258.1 GCA_003645915.1 Candidatus Zhuqueibacterota bacterium
ATAATTAAAAGGAGAGCGCTGAATTTTGGCAAGAGAACTTGTATAATGTTGAACAGTACCATCAGGGGAATAATCAACAGGAACGGGCCAACCTTCAGATACTTTAATATCTGATACAATTCTTAATCTATTAGCACTTGGTAATCCCACTAAAGAATCTTTAAGATTTGTATCAATATATTCACTTCCTGAAGTAGAATCAGCCGAAACTTCTCCTAAATGAAAATCAATATAAACATAATCAGTTCTATATTTTTCCCAAGTTGTGGCATCAAATGTCCTATAAATTTGACCGCCGGAACCTACTATAAAACCTGTACTATCATTAAAAGAAATAGATTCAAAATTTACTCCACTGGCAATAGTAGTAGCATCCCAGTTTGAGCCCCCGTCACTTGTAACTGTAATTATACCATTATCCCCAACAGCCCAACCTGTAAATCTATCAGCAAAATAAAGGTCATTTAAATTTTCTGTGGTATCCGAAATTTGATTAGACCAAGTTAATCCACCATTATTTGTTTTTGCAATAATACCAGAGTTACCCACAACATAAACAACAGTACTATCAATAGCTTGAACTCCTGCCAAATTTGCGGAGGTGCTGCTACTTTGTGGCGACCAAGATGTCCCATCATTAGTATGAATAATTTTACCATCAGTACCTACAGCCCATAAATGAGATGAATCCGCTGCTGACACCCCATTTAAATCAGAATCGGTTACCCCACTACCTTGTATGAACCAATTACCACCGGCATCTAAAGTCCTCAGAATAGTTCCGGATTCTCCTACAACCCACCCTAAATTTTGAGTCAGAAAAGTTATACCATAATAAGTAAGAGTATCATAAGGAGAAGAGGTCCCTACATTTGCCTGCCATGAATTTCCACCATCAGTAGTTTTAAGAACTGTACCATTTTCACCACAGGCATACCCTGTACTTGAATCTCCCATGGAAATATCATATAAATTTTTAGAAGAAACTGTTGAAGGAGTATTCCAACTTATACCCCAGTTTGTTGAATCAATTATAGTACCGTCACTACCACAAATATGAAAAACCGAATTTTTTAAAGTAATACTTTTTAAATCTGCAAGAGTACCGGTTGGGGTTGTTAAAGCCGGTAATCGGGTTTCAGTATATGCATCATCAGTTATTAAACCGGTATTAGTCTGATCCTTATAAGTAATATTATTTTTTAAAAAAAGTCTATAACCTTTAAGATAATAAACTCCCGGATTATCTAATGTGTTATTTCCGCCAGTTATAAGAAAATTATTTGAAGTATCAGTATCTTCGGCTATTTTAAAGCCGTTTCCTATAGCCGCATTACCAATTTGTTCCTGAATAAATCTACGAACATAGGAATTTGATATATTATGAAGATCTCTGAGTTCGGCGTCTGTTAGATTAGCCTGTTGCTGAGCTTGAAGCAAATAATAGCGCTTTTCTTCATCATATAAATCAGGAGCATAATTTCCTGTATAACTTTCAGACATTTTTTACCTCCAACGATAGGGGATACGACTCCCACCAAAATTTTTCCGAGCTATTTCCATTTGTAGAGAAGAAGAAGGCCTTTTAGTGTAAATAGCATTTCTTTTCTGTTTACGATAATATTTTTTATAAGTCTGCCCGGATCCTGCTGATTGAATCTTTTTATTATTAAGATTAACCCCTTTATTTAAAAATTGGGTCGCTTCCCATACTGAACGTGCATATGCATCCGATAAGTCATCGTGCATACCTTTAGTATCAGGAGCTGAAACAGTAATTAAATATTTAGAATGTTTTACAGCCTTTAGTGTCAATAATTCCAGAACAAGGTCTAAGTCATTTGTTTTTTTATTATTAACAATTCTCTCTTCACCTTCAGGAATTCTGAGAGAATTATCTAACATTTTAGACATTAAATTCTGGTAAATTTTTGAATTAAAGTCTCTACTAACACTTATAGGTTCTATCTGTTTATATCCTTTATCATCCAAAACAGGATAAATAGATAAACCATAATACTGATCCATAAATCCTTTAACTATGTAAAATTTTTCAGCATAAGAAATTATCCATTCAGCTATTTCTTCCGGTTTAAAAAACTCTTTATTTTCATCAGCAGCATATCTTACATCTATTGCATCCAATTCAATTAAATCCTGCATCATACCATCAACTAATTTTTTTGTGATATGAGTAATTGCAATAGCAGTCCCGTCATTTTTCAAACCAACATCAATACCCATAAAATGAGGAATACGTTCATAACTGATTTTTTTAAGTTTTAAACCGGGAATAATATTTACTCTGAGTATTTGAGGATTATCAATCCAAGCCGTAACACGGTCACTAAACTCTGCCCCAAATTCAGACATGTAAGAAACGGGATTTTCTATATATTTATTTCTAAGATATTTGGAAGATAAAGTATAATCAATTTCCCAAGAAGGGGCCTGAATCATTAACCAATCAGTACAACTCTTCTCCAGACTCCTTTGATATAATTCATAAAATTTTCCGGTTTTATCATTAGGAGAAGAAATACATATTACCTTTCCATCATGTTCTCCTTCAGGTGTGTTAAATTTTGCCACCGATGGAGTTGCTGATTCATATATAGCTTTATCTGATTTATTAGAAGAACCCTCGCTTTCAAAAAAATGGGCCATTTCATCCATTACAACAATAATATTATTATGACTCCTTATTCCCCGGGCGCTACAAGGAGCGGCCATAACTCTCAAAGAATGTCTATCATGACCATATTTTTCTATGTCTCTTTGTGTTGAAAGCTGCATATAATATTGAGTAGGAGTATTTCGATATTTCTTAAAATAATCAGAGCGTTCCAAATGCCCACAAATTCTACGGAATGTTTCTGAAGCCTGCTCTTTATCAGATGCAATACACATAAACCAGATTTCATCATCCGGCATTATACCATAATATTCATGAGGAGAAACTTTTTTTAAAAGCTTATATATTTCAAAAGACACTAAAAGAGCTATAGTACTTGTCTTTAAACCTCTACGACCAATAACAAGAAGTAAGTTTTCCCTTTTATCTGAAGAATCTCCTGTAACTTGTGAGATATTTATCCGACCTTCATCTCTTAGAAATCTGAGATATTCAACCTCATTAAAGCGATAACGCTCCTTTTCATTAAACTTATCTTTAATGATTATTTTTCGTTCATCAGACTTGTTAGACAAGGGTATGTTATAATAACATTTAAGAAGAAATTTCTGAACAGGAAATAAAGGTGGAACACTGGGTGTTGTCCCAAGACCTAAACCCCATGGCGCCTCCACAAATTCAATAATATTTCGTTCAGTATCATCTTTTAATTTTGTTGAACTTATATAATTCGTACATAAATCCGATAAACTCATCTCTTTAAACCTTAGGTGTCATGGCTTTAATTAATTTCTCTGCACGATCTTCCCAACCTTCCAAATTTCTTGATAATGCATGAAAAAACATCTCTTTATATTCAACAGGAATCTTTATTTCTTCGAAAGTATCTGATATAGTATTAAGAAGCATTTTAAAGATCTCTCTGAATTTTGGACCTCTTAAATCTAATTCTCTTCCCATGCCACCTGATAAAGCCTGACGCTGGAGCAAAGTTTCAGACATATATTTTAAAAGAGTACCGCGTTTCAAAGAAATAAAAGAAGTATCTTTTCCATCTTTTGTCCGTATTTGGCGTAAATTTTTTAATGATGATTGTTCCTCAGCAAGACCCCATAAAACTGCTTTAAGAATATTATCCGGAACATCATCTTCTTTCACAGCAGCGAACACTTCATCATCACTAAGTTCTTCCGGGTCCTCTATTGGAATCTCAATAAGATCAAGAGGAAGATCATCACCTTTTGGAGGATTAAAGGCCCCCTCTATTTCTGATTTATTTTTAGACATAAAAAGCCTCTATTACAAGATATCTTCGTAACCTGAACTTTTAACACTACCAAGTTTTATATTCAAAGATTTATTTTCAGGCATAGAATCTACTTCTA
>QNDG01000259.1 GCA_003645915.1 Candidatus Zhuqueibacterota bacterium
ATTTCTGGATTACCAATAAATTTGAATGTTGAAATGGCTACTATGCCCAAGAATCTTTATATTTCGAATCTGGGTACTGGAGGCTCGTCATTTATTCGGGAACCATATAATAATCCTCTTGTTCAAATACCTGTAAATGATACGACCATAGCGGATGATACTGTTTTTTATAACATTGATTTATTCAGGTTTTCAAATTTTTCTGTGGACGGCGGTTTTGTCCAAATGCCTGTTTTTGTTCCGGGCTCATTTGGAGAAAATGTCACATTATCAAATTCAGTCCTAGATAATTTGAACAGAACTTATTACAGTACAGTAAATAAAGAGTTTAAATTTACGACTGAGACTATTAAAATAGGATTAGCCAGAAAAATTTTTGTACCTATTATAGCCAGAATAAATAATGCATCAGATAATAAATTATTACGTGGAGAGTATGTTTTACTAATTGTATCTCGAAATGCCTTTTTGGATACAGAAAATTATACAGGCTATGAGGATAACGGGAATTCAGTAATTGCTGTATATCGATTACCTAATAAGCCCTTATTAAGATTTTAGTGAGGTATTAGAAAATGTTAACAACGACGGGGATAAAAAATTTTGGATTAGAGTTTTATGATTCGACTGTGATGGTGTTACCGGGAAATGCTCGAATTGGGAATACTATAATGAGTTTTGATGGAACCCGGGTTCCATATTCCGGATTGACCGGTTTTAGTTCATTGTCGAATGTGTATCAGAATACATTATTATATCTTCAAAATTTAGACAGTGCTGTGGATATGACTCAGGTGAGATCTGGTACGACTAGTTCGTTACGAGCTCTGGAATTACCTGAAATGGAGGACTCTTCTGGATATCCCCTGAGTATATTGACATTTTTTACTGATGGGACAACAATTACTTTGACGGATCATATAGAGTCCGGCTGATTACATAACCGTATTTTGTATACTCAGATATCAAATCATTGTTTAAATAAATTTGTATACCTTTTAAAAGAGGAAATTTTGAAAAAGGTATCTGGATCGAAGTCATTACTTACATTTAAAATGATGGTACCTCGCGCCATTGATTGAATGATTCGTCTTGTAATCAGTCGTTTATCCATTTAAAAAATTTTTTAGTAATAGTCTTATCTGATCTTTTAACTCTGAGAATATATATTCCTTGTGCATAATTTTTTGGTATAATATGATATCCTGCAGATAACATTTCAGATTTATAAAAAATAGTACGGCCATTTAACGTAATAATTGAAATGTTTATTGGAGCAGTTTTTTCCATACATATCATGAAATTCTTTTTTGATATTTTAATTTCAAATTTTTTAGGAATATTTATATTATTTTTAATATTAACAGGAGATACAATTGAAAATGTATCAGATGTATCATAGCTCGAATTATTACTTGTATCTGTGACTTGTAATTTAATTAAACATTTTTCTGAAATATTAGATGAGTTTGTTGGAATAGAAGCAGTTTCAATTCCTCCAGACCATGCCTGTTCTTTTTTTAATGAATATGTAGAGCCACTATCTGTTGAAAGAAAAATTTTATAATTGGTTATTTTATTTTCATTATCAGTGGCATTAAATTTTACAATAATGGATAGACCGACTGTAATCATTGAATCGGCTGTAGGCGTGATAATATTAACTATAGGAGCTATATAATCTCCGATTGTAAATTTTGAAATTGCGTCATTTGTATTTTCAGAACTATCTTTTACTTGAATTTTTATATAACATATATGATTTGTATCTGGAATGGGCCATAAAAGTGAGTCTTGGTTAGATTCTAATATAGATATAGGGCTCCAGTTTAAACTATCATAAGAATATGTCAGAATTGTTTGAATTATAGTATCATTATCTGATGCATTCCATTTGATATTATAAGAAGTTTTTTTCTGAATTTTTTCATTTTGTTGAGGATATAATATTGAAATACTGGGAGGAATTGTATCTGGTGTTGTAGAATCCACTATTTCAAAAATATCAGAAGTATCTGAAGCTGAATTATTACATTCATCATAAACATTAATTAAGATTTTACATTGAGCGGATGGAGGATTAGGAACTATCCATGAATAAGTCCCTGAATTTCCTGATGTATTGTCTATTTTTAACCAGTTTGTATCATTATATGTATAATAAATAGCTCGTGAAATAATATCAACATTATCTGAATCATTCCATGTAATATTATGAATTGTTCCTACTTTCCATTTCTCTTTGCCTGTTGGTGATGTTATTGAAAGATTAGGTGAAATAGTGTCAATAACTGTAAAATAATCGGATGTATCCTCAGTTATATTGCTGTCAATATCAATTGATAATATTTTAATTCGACAGATACCTATTTCATTTAGAATTATGGGAACCTTATATGTTTGAAAATCATATAATTCACCAGTTGTATCAATTCCTTTCCAAGGATTATTATTTAATTGATAATAAACAATATTTTGGATTGTGAAAGTAGAATTATCAATGGACTTAAATTTAATTGTGTCTGTTAAATTTATTATTAAAGAATCAGGAATATGAATAAAATCAATTTTGGGTTTTGCGGTGTCTGTTATTATGAAGTCTATATTATACAAATCACTAGGAATATATTCAGTAAAGACTGTTTCTGGAGGTTCAAAAATAAAACCCGGCCTATCAACAATCATTTTACCTTTTGCCCCTCTAAGGACTGAAATTGAATAGGTCCCATTTTGTATATGAGGGTCTAATGTATCATAATAAATTTTTACAGGATTATAAGAACTATCATAAAACGTCAGATAAAAATCAGGACATGAGCCATTCTCTACAATAGAGCCTGAAAAAGTACCATGAATATACGTAGAGTCAGATACTTTATCATTGATAGTAAAAGTTTGAGAATAATTCATAATAAATAGAAGTAGTAAAACGGTTAGAATTCTTAAAAATTTCATAATTTTATTTTCCTTTTTTGTGTTAAATTTTTGGTTTTTTGATTAATTTTCCTTTCTATATATATTATATACAAAAAAGGACTGAAATTAAACGGGAAAATAAAAATTTTTTAAAGAATAATCTCTGTAATACAGATAAAAGATTATCATAACCTCTCTTTTGAGTACCACAATGGAATAATCCCTGTAATACAGGTAAGTTCATATATTATTATATACAATTAGAATTAAAATTAAAGTAAAATTTTTGCTGTAAATTTCCTATTATCCTCGTGTACAAAAAATTTATATTGATAGACACGATAAAATATAAATAGTAACTATATTTGATATAGTATCAGATATAATGTCTAATAGTAGATACTAGCCAATCACTTACGACTAAAGTTGTGGGCTTACACTTGGTTCCGTAGGCCGTACAGGGGCAGTACGGGGTGTCCCATTATTCCCGTGTACAGTAATTGCGCTGCACTGTTCTCTTCTAAAGGGGACAGTGCTATCCATTATCCCCGTGTACAGGAATTGCACTCACAGGATTTATGATCCCGCGCTAACGGGCCCCCATTATCCCTGCATACAGGGATTGTGCACCAATATATAGACACGAGGAAGTACAAATAGTACTTTATGCATAATGAACAAGTTATTACCCAGTTAAAAGAAATGCATCTCTCAGTTATGGCAGAATCATTTCAGAATCGTCTTGATACCGGAGACAGCCAGGACATCATACCGGAACAGTTTTTTTCGTTATTAGTAGAAGATGAATATATGGCTTGCAAAAACCGCAAGCTGAGAAGATTGATAACTGCTGCTGATTTTAAACCGGAACAGGCATGCATAGAAAACCTGGAATTTGGCTCTGCCAGGGGATTGTAAAAAGCCGATGTTATGCAACTCACAACCCCGACCTGGATAGAAGAGGCCCGGCATGTCATTATTACCGGCCTTACCGGTTGTGGGAAAACATACCTTGCTGAAGCGCTCGGTTTACAGGCATGTAAAATGGGGTATCGAGTGAGAAAGGTGCGTTATCGTATCCTTTTTGAGGAAATACGAGCTG
>QNDG01000260.1 GCA_003645915.1 Candidatus Zhuqueibacterota bacterium
CAAAATAGTATAGCAAAACAATAAATACTGTAAATTTCGCTCATTTTAAATGTCTTTAATTAAAATTTGAAACTTTCACACACTCCGCGCCTTATCCAACCTATTCTTCACCAACTCCGCCACTGCCCAATAAACCTCCCTGCGCTCATCTTCGGTCAGCCCCAGAGCATCAAACACAATATCGTCCAGCGCCTTGCGATCCGGAAGGGGATTGGGCTGCTGGGAACGGATAGGTAAGTCGCGGTCAAAACCGAGTTCGGTAAAAATTGATTTAATTTCTCTTCTTGCCAAATTTAGAAAAATGTATTCAAATTTATTATTTGAAACTATTGGAATTTTCATTGACAGAAATGGTGCCATAAAAAAATCTAAAACTCCTTGTCCAAGATTTTTATTGCCTAATGTTTCAAATAGAAACCAAAAAAGCGTTGAATTCAAAAAGGAGACTAATAGAATTATCGAGATAGGTTTTTGTATTGATTGTGTCAACATAATAATCTGAGATATCAACAGCCTCTTTCCAGAGCATTTCAAATTTTTCAAGGGCATATTTTACATCAGCACTGTTTTTTAACTGAACATTAAATTCCCGGTTAGCAACAAGACCTGATTCGGAAAAATTACTTGACCCTGTGATTACACTGCCAAAATCTCTGTCACTCTCATGATACCGACTGATATACACTTTAGCATGGATGTTTCTGCTGGGATGCGCTTTTATTTCAATTTTTCCGGATTTAATAAACTCAACAAATTTTAATATTCCATCTTCAACTTCTTTGGAATCTGCTGAATTCTCAATTTCCGATATAAGTACTTCACCAAAATATTCTTTCACTTTTGCATGCGACTCAAAATCGGAATTGCCAGCGGTGTCAATAATCTGAAAAGTTTTCTTGTCCAGATTCAACCCTACAAGAATCCTGATCTTTTCAATATTCTCAAACGATTTATAGAGCCTGAAAAAACCGCTTGAACGGAAGTAGCCAACAAGAATATCAAAATATTTTACATCTTTTAGTATTGCAATAAATCTGTCTAATAATGTAGAGTCAGGTTCATTTGTAAAAAAAGTAAGATCCGTTTTTTCATTTTGATCATACATTACTTAATCCTTTTTGATTATTAAGACTACATTAATCTTAAGATTTTTACATAATTTTCAGATTTTTTTGTCAATGAGAACGATTCAGAAGGTCACATTCTTTAATCTATAATAATATTATACTAACTCAACACACAAAAGTCAAGATTATTAAAATTTTATTGCATTGATTAAATCATTTTGCTTATGATTTTGACCGGAATGAATCGTGCAGTACAACCCTTTTACCCTGCCAGGAAAGTTTTTTCTGCTTTGTAAGATTATTAATTGTTCTTGACAAAGTTTCCGGAGTCGTATAAATAATAGAGGCAACTTCTTTTTTTGTTAAATTAAGATTAATCTCTTTCTGATCCGGATAATTTTCTTTAAAAAAACCGTACAGTCTCTCTTCCACATCATTTGTTGCAAGATACTTAATCTGATTTGTCAAATCTTTTATCTTTTTCAACAGAGAAGAAATAAACTCTTCCCTGAATACCGCTTTTTCTAAAAGGCAGGAAAACTGATGTCTGGGGATCATAAGAAGAAGGCTCTCTTCAAGAGCAACACAATTTGCCGGATATACATCATGTCCGGACAAAATTACTTCACCGATAATATCAAAAGGATTAATTACTTTTATCACAATAATTCTGCCGTCAGAAGTTGTTTTGTAAAGCTGCAGCCTTCCATTTAACAGTACATAAACAGAATATCCTGCATCGCCCTCATAAAAAAGATGTGCTTTTTTATCAAGCTTCTTTTTTAATGCAATATCCGCAATGGAAGCAAGAGCGCTCTTGTTCAGTGTTTCAAAAATCGGGACGCTTTTTAATGTCTGTAAAATATCCATTTTTTTTGATTTTCTTGATCCAAATCAAGGATTTAAAAGTATCTTATGAGTAATTTAATACTGAGACAGGGAAATTCCTAATATTTTTGAAGGAATTGGTTTGAAAAGGCAGATAATAAAAATTGATGAAGACAAATGCAACGGATGCGGTTTATGTATTCCCAACTGCCCTGAAGGTGCAATACAGATCATTGATAACAAAGCAAGACTTGTCAGCGACCTGTTTTGTGACGGACTCGGAGCTTGTCTGGGCCACTGTCCCGAAGATGCAATTACCATTGAAGAAAGAGAAGCCGAGCCTTATGATGAATCAAAGGTTATGGAAAATATTGTACGCCAGGGTGCAAATACAATTAGAGCACACCTTAAACATCTGAAAGATCACGGAGAAACGGAACTTTACAATCAGGCTGTCCGGTATTTAAAAAATGAGGGCATTGAGCTGCCGGAACAAAGTCATGAAAATAGTGATAAAGATCCGGTTCATTTAACAGGTTGTCCCGGGAGTATAAGTCTTAAAATTGACAGAGACAATCAAAAATCCAATGACAGGGCAGAATCTCCTTCATATCTTGCACACTGGCCTGTACAGCTTCATCTTGCAATGCCCACTGCTGCACAATACCAGGGTTCAGACCTTCTGCTTGCAGCAGATTGTACTGCATTTACTCTCGGAAATTTTCATTCAAAATGGTTAAAAGGAAAATCAATTGCTATTGCATGTCCAAAACTTGACGGAGGTATTGAGATTTATGTTGAAAAACTAAGAACAATGATTGACGAGGCAAAAATCAACACAATTACAGTTATGATTATGCAGGTACCATGCTGCGGAGGAATGGTTCATATTTTAAAAAAGGCCATGTCCGAAGCGTCCAGAAAAGTTCCTGTAAAAGTTGTAGTTGTGTCAATTAAAGGAGAAATTCTGCAGGAAGAATGGATAGATATTTTAAACGCTTAGATCCGGAAAACCTGTTAATAACAGAAAAAACAGATTTAAACCGAGCAGAATTATAATTATTAAAAAAACGAACAGGAGTAAAAATATGAGTATGTTTTGTTTTCAATGTCAGGAAACCGCAAAAAATCAGGGATGTACAGTAAAAGGTGTATGCGGGAAAAATGATACCACATCTAACCTTATGGATGTCTTAATTTACACATTAAAAGGAATCTCAATCTGGGGACTTAAAAATTACGAGCTTGGTCATGATATAAAAAAGTACGGCAGATTTATATCCAAAGGTCTTTTTACAACAATTACAAATGTTACATTTGATGACGAAAGAGTTTCGGAGCTTATCAGGGAAGCTTTAACAATAAGAGATTATGCAAAGGAAGAGTTTCTTAAATCATTTGCGGAAAAAACAGGAAATGAATTTACAGAAACAGTCCACGACTCTGCTGTGTGGACAGGAAGCACCACTCAGGATTTCCTTTTCAAGAGTACGGAAGTTAATATTCTCTCTACTACTCCTGATGAAGATAAAAGATCTCTCAGAGAGCTTTTAATAATCGGGTTAAAGGGAATAGCAGCATATGCAGAGCATGCCTATGTTCTGGGTTATGAGGATGATTCTGTTTATATATTTTTTATGAATGCCCTTAAATCAACAACAGAGGATCTTGCTCAGGAAACAATGCTGGACTTTGTTATTCAGGCAGGTAAAGTTTCAGTTGACACAATGGCTCTTCTTGATAAAGCAAACACCGAAACTTACGGCAATCCGGAAATCACAAAGGTAAATATAGGCGTAAGGAACAATCCCGGTATTTTAATAAGCGGCCACGACTTAAAAGACATGCAGGAACTTTTAGACCAGACACAAGGTACCGGAGTTGACGTTTACACACACGGCGAGATGCTTCCTGCAAACTACTACCCTGCTTTTAAGAAATATGATCACTTTGTTGGCAATTACGGTAATGCATGGTGGAAACAGAATGTGGAATTTGAGCAGTTTAACGGCCCCATACTTATGACAACAAACTGCCTGGTTCCTCCCAAAGATTCGTACAAAGAAAGAGTTTTTACAACAGGCAACGTAGGTTTTCCGGGAGTAAAACACATTCCGGACA
>QNDG01000261.1 GCA_003645915.1 Candidatus Zhuqueibacterota bacterium
CTTACGCCCTGAAGCCTGTAAACTTCCTGAATTTCATTTACAAGATATTCCTGGACCTTATTAGCACCAAGGATTGCAAGAATATCATGAGGCACAACCGAACCTTCAGAAAGCTTCTCACCTGCATTAACATAATCACCTTCATGAACCAGCAGATGTTTTCCGTATGGTATAATGTATGTTTTTGAATCAGTACCGTCCGGAGATTCAACAATTACTTTCCTGACTCCTTTGCGAACCTGTCCGAACTTGACAGTTCCTTCAATTTCACTTACTATTGCAGGATCCTTTGGCTTTCTTGCTTCAAACAGCTCAGCCACTCTTGGCAGACCACCTGTAATATCGCGGGTTTTGCTTATCTCCCGCGGAATCTTGACAAGTACATCACCTGCGCTTACTTCCTGCTTATCCTTTACCATAAGGTGAGAACCCGTTGGTATAATGTACGACCCCTGTTTATTGCCGTCTTTATCAAGAATATCTATGTGGGGATTTAAATCCCTGTTTCTTGACTCAATAACAACAAGCTGTCTCTGGCCTGTTACATCATCAACTTCTTCTCTGTAGGTTTCACCTTCTTTAATATCAACATACTCAACAAAACCGTCAGTATTTGTCAGGATAGTATCGGTATATGGATCCCATCTGAACAGGGTCTGACCTTTTTCAACTTTCTGGTCTTCCTGAACAAGTATCTGTGCTCCGTAAGGCACGATAAAGGTCGAAATCACACGGTTATCTTTATCAAAAAGCTTTAATTGTCCGTTACGGCGCAGAGAAATAACAGTACCGTCTTTCTGAGTTACAGATTTTATATTCTCATGTTTTACAATACCGTCTTCCTTTGCAACGACTTCAGACTCTGCTGCAATTCTGCTAGCAGTACCACCGATATGGAACGTTCTTAAAGTAAGCTGAGTACCGGGCTCGCCTATTGACTGTGCAGCCATAACACCGACTGCTTCACCTATTGTAACAGGTCTTCCTGTTGCAAGGTTCCTTCCGTAACATTTGGCGCATACACCCCGTTCTGATTCACACGTTAACACAGAACGGATACCAACAGTCTCAACACCTCTGGCAACAATCATATCAGCAAGGTCTTCATCTATAAGAACTCCGGACTCAACAATAATTTCCCCTGTTTCAGGATCAAAAATATCTTCCGAAGTCACTCTGCCGAGAATACGGTCACGCAGCGGTTCAATTACCTCTTCGCCTTCTTTTAAATCCCCCACATGAAGGCCCATTATTGTTCCGCAATCAATTTCTGAAATTATCACATCCTGCGCAACATCCACAAGTCTTCTTGTCAGGTATCCTGCATCAGCTGTTTTAAGAGCAGTATCAGCAAGACCTTTTCTTGCACCATGTGTTGAAATAAAGTATTCAAGAACAGAAAGGCCTTCACGGAAATTAGCAGTAATGGGCGATTCGATAATCTCTCCTGCACCGCCAGTAAGTTTTTTCTGCGGTTTGGCCATCAGACCTCTCATACCTGCCAGCTGACGTATCTGTTCCTTACTCCCCCTTGCACCGGAATCTGCCATCATGTAAATGGGATTAAACCCGTCTTCAGAATCCTTTAAGTGATCGAAAAGATTGGTTGCTATAAGGTTTGTGGTTCTTGTCCACACATCAATAACTTTATTATATCTTTCACCGTCTGTAATAACACCCTTTTCGTACAGACTTCTGATTTTTTCTACTGTCTCAGTTGATTCTTTAACAAGCTTCTCTTTTTCTTCCGGAATAATTGCATCGTCAACACCAATTGTTACACCTGCTTTCATTGCATAATAGAACCCGAGAGCTTTAAGATTATCCAGAAATTCAACTGTCTTCTTATTGCCTACGGATTTGTATGTCTGATCAACAATTGATTCTATTCTCTTTTTTGTAAGAAGCTCGTTTATATACCCCACTTCTTCCGGCACCACCTGATTGAAAATAACACGGCCCGTAGTGGTTTCAATAATTTCACCTTTAATCCGGACTTTTATTCTTGCATGCAGTCCCACTTTGCCGTCATTAAACGCAATCATCACTTCATCCGGATCTGCAAAAACAAGTCCTTCTCCTGTGTCACCTTCTTTCGTTTTAGTAAGGTAGTAGCTCCCGAGAACAATATCCTGACTGGGGATTGCAAGAGGGCGTCCGTTTGCAGGAGAAAGTATGTTATGACTTGAAAGCATTAAAAGTTTTGCTTCCATCTGCGCTTCAACAGCAAGAGGCACATGAACTGCCATCTGGTCACCGTCAAAATCTGCATTAAAAGCAGCACATACCAAAGGATGAATGGAAATTGCTTTACCCTCAACCAGTATGGGCTGAAAAGCCTGAATACCAAGCCTGTGAAGTGTAGGAGCTCTGTTTAACATAACAGGATGATCCTGAATTATCTGCTCCAGAATATCCCAAACCTCATCATCTCTTCTTTCCACAAGCTTTTTGGCCGACTTGACTGTTTTAACAAAACCACGCTGTACCAACTCTTTGATAATAAAGGGTTTAAACAATTCAAGAGCCATCTCCTTGGGAAGCCCGCACTGATCCATTTTTAATTCAGGACCAACCACAATAACGGATCGTCCGGAATAATCAATACGCTTTCCAAGAAGATTCTGACGGAACCTGCCCTGTTTTCCCTTGAGCATATCAGATAAGGACTTAAGAGGTCTGTTACCCTCACCTCTTACTGCAGCTCTTCGTTTTCCGTTATTAAACAGAGAATCAACAGCTTCCTGAAGCATTCTTTTTTCGTTTCTCAAAATTACTTCCGGAGCCTTAATTTCAAGAAGCTTTTTCAGCCTGTTATTTCTTATAATAACACGTCTGTAAAGATCGTTCAGATCTGAAGTTGCAAACCTCCCGCCTTCAAGAGGAACAAGAGGACGAAGTTCAGGCGGAATCACTGGAATAACAGACATCACCATCCATTCCGGTTTATTCGGCTTTCCACTTTCCGTTTTCCTGAATGCCTCAATAACTTCAAGACGTTTTAAGATTTCTCTTTTTGCCTGACCAGAAGTCGTAACTTTCAGTCTTGCACGGAGGTCTCTTGACAGATTGTCAATATCAACATGGGTAAGAAGCTGTCTGATTGCTTCTCCACCCATAAGAGCCGTAAACTCTTCCTCTTCTTCTTCAAACTCGTCCGTGGATTCCTGAGCTGCTTTTAACCTGAGTTCTTCTTTTACGGATACATACTCTTCTTCTGTAAGGAGCTGCTTATATTCAAGACCAGTTGAACCCGGGTTAACAACAACGTATGACTCATAGTAGATAACTCTTTCCAGTTCACTGGTTGACATACCGAGAATATATCCGATCTTAGAGGGTATGGACCTGAAATACCATATATGAACAACAGGTACAGCAAGAGAGATGTGTCCCATCCTCTCTCTTCTTACGGACTTAGTTGTAACTTCAACGCCGCACCGATCACAAATAATGCCTTTATACCTGATTCTTTTGTATTTACCGCAATGACACTCATAATCTTTTACAGGCCCGAATATCTTCTCACAGAAAAGACCGTCCTTTTCAGGCTTATAAGAGCGATAATTTACAGTTTCCGGCTTCAGAACTTCCCCTCTGCTCCAGCTGAAAATTGTATCAGGTGAAGCAAGATTAAGGGATATACTGCTAAAACCTCTATTTTTCAGGTCAACTGACAAAACCACTCACCTCCATGAGGTATAAACTACCGTAACTCGACATCAAGGCCGAGTCCGTTTAATTCTTTTATAAGTACATAGAAAGACTCCGGTATTCCTGGAACCGGCAAGTTCTCTCCTTTTACAATTGCTTCGTAAGTTTTTGCTCTTCCCCTTACATCATCAGATTTTACTGTAAGAATCTCCTGCAGAGTATGAGCCGCACCGTAAGCTTCAAGAGCCCAAACTTCCATCTCTCCGAATCTCTGGCCACCATGCTGAGCTTTACCGCCCAATGGTTGCTGAGTAACAAGAGAATATGGACCTACAGCTCTTGCATGTATTTTATTCGCC
>QNDG01000262.1 GCA_003645915.1 Candidatus Zhuqueibacterota bacterium
AACAAGCTGCTCTACATTTCTTTTGTACGGAAATTTTTCAAGCTTCTCCATTAACGAATCAATGAAAAATTTATATGATTTGCTTATTGATCCGCCTAAAACAATCAAATCAGGATCAATTGTAAACATTATTGAAATTACAGCATCTCCGAGATAGCTGCCGAATTCTTCAAAAATATCAATTGCCTGCCTGTCACCTCTTTGCGCTCTGCTGTAAAGCACTTCTCCGGTTGTATGATATTGATTGATAAAAAACTTACTGCTGCAGTAATCTTCCAGAATACTATCTTTATACGGAAGTGAGCCAAACTCACCTGCCCCGCAATTTTTACCTGAATATAACCTGTTATTTATAATTATACCAGCACCCAGCCCTGTTCCCAGAGTAAGCCCCACAATATTTTCAAATTCTTTCCCCTTACCAAAATATTTTTCTCCAACTGCAAAGCAGTTGGCATCATTATTAATATAAACAGGAACATTAAAATATTCTTCAATTATTTTTTTTAAAGGTACTTTTTTCCATGAAGGAATATTTTGAACATCATAAACTATACCTGTTTTTATGTCAACTAAGCTTGGTACGCCAATACCAATTCCTTTAACTTTATTATCATAAACAGATTCGGTAATTGAAACAATACTCTGGACAATTTCATCTTCACTTCCAAGAGGATTTATATCTGTTTTTAGTGATTTAACAACAACGCTTTTTTCAATTCTTCCGGCAGAAATATTTGTACCACCCAGGTCAACCCCAATAACAGATTCAACATCCATTGACGCTCCTTATTAAATTACAAAAAGAATATTAAAAATCCAAAATTATTTATACTTCAGTTTTAATTATTAAGTCATATTATCAGTCTGATATTTTAAATTATCACTCCTTATCAAAAATCGTTTTGTTTTTTATTAAAGGTTTTGACCAGAAGCCTATACTTAAAATGTATCCCAGGGTTAAATACAAAAGGATCATTCCTGCCCTTAATCCGAATTTATCCGCAAGCCAGCCTATCAATGCAGGGATAATTGCACCTCCAATAATTCCAGTGCATAAAATCCCGGAAAAGGTACCGTGTTCTTTAGGCACAGAATTCAGTGCCAGTGAAAAAATTATTGACCACATTATAGAGTAAAAAAATCCTACTGCAGGAAATGAATACTTTGCGATTCCGACTGGTGCAAACAATGAAATTGTCAACGAAATAATTGACAGAACAGTAAAGACCTTTAATATTGCTCTGCTGTTGAATATTTTCAGGAGAATAACTCCAAGTCCGCAGCCTATTGCAAAAACAAGCCAGAAATTGGCAACAACAGAAGCGCCTGTTGTTGCGGGATCAACATTATGATAATTTTTAAGAAATTCCGAGATCCAGTTTGCAAGTCCCTGTTCAGAGCCGACATAAGCAAAAATACCAATAAAATACAATATTACAATCTTATTCTTAAATAGTTGTTTGTGAACTTCCAGAGCTCCTACCTCTTCATCTGATTTTAACTCAATTTTGGGAATTTTAAGCAAACTTAAAACAACTGCCATTAAAAGAGTTATACCTGCAAAAACCCAGTAAATGGAAACCCATGTAAGTTTTTCCGGTGTTACTCTGCTTATAAGTGAGATTAATATGTTTTTATCAAAATTCTGACTCTCAAGATTTGTAACAAGATATGAATAGATATGAGGACCTACATATCCGGCACCACTGAAAAAAAGCTGTGCAATAACCGAATTTGCTGCAAAATGCTCTTCTCCTCCGGCACTTCGAAGAATAGGATTGATTACAACCTGCAGCATTGCCATCCCTGCTCCTATACTGAAAAGACTGACAAGATATACAGGAAAAGTGGGGAAAAACCCGAATAATAAAGCTGCAAGACACGCAAGAATAAAAGGGCCCACAAGCATTGTTTTTCTGTTGAGTTTTTTTATCATCATTCCAGAAGGAATTGACATAACTCCGTATGCTATAAAAAATGCCAGCGGAAGCAGACCAGCCAGGCCGTGTGTAAGGCTGTAACTATCCTTTACCTGAGGTAAAACTGCATTTATAATATTTGTTAACAAAGATATTACAAAAAATATTACAATGATCAAAACTACCATTCCAATACTTCTGTTGTTTTTCATAGAGCTCTCCGTTTATTTATCCATTCTAATGTTGACACCATGAATCTTGATCTCAGGTTTTGCACCGTTCAGATCTTTCATGTAAAACCAGGCTTTAATGGTTCTGCTTTCATTAGGCATAAGAGAAAAATAGTTATCGTCCCAGAAAACAGGTAAAACAGGTTCCTTGCTTTTTCCGTTAACCAGTTTTGCTTCAATAAAAAATGCTATTTTATTTCCAGTATTGTTTATACGAAGTTCTACAAAACTCTTATCCCCCTTTTTTTGAATTTTATGATTGTATTTTATTTTTGTTACTGGGAGCTCAGATAAGGATTTAAAATCAGCATATTCTTTAACAGGTGTAATAAACCATTTCGTATTTTTAAAATCCATTACATCATTTTTTTCAGGAATCCAGTAAAGATTTGATGCTATTTCTCTGTTATTTCTATCTTGAATTTTTAAATTGAGAAAACATATTCCATGAATTTTCGAAGGAATTTTAATGTCTTTTAATTTTTTTACACTATTTTGCTTTAATGTTGTTTTAACCGAATTATAAAAAACTATTTCGGAATTAAAATTATAAAGAGTAATAAATGCATAACAATCGTTAAGGTCTTCCAAAGTGTCATTATGCAGATAAATTCCCCTGTCCCCGTAATTATAAATAATATTTTTCGGCTGACAGGCCTTCTTTGTGCCGTAAAATGCTCCGTTTGGCCTTAAATACCAATCATAAAGCTGCCAGTACATTTCAGGCCATGCAGAATTTATCATCCATTGAATGACACCGGTTGATTTAAACTTATTTACACAAAAGCTTTCAAACATTGCTCTTACAGCTTCATAACTAGCCATCTGAGATTTGTATACAAATTCTTCCGCATTCTGACTGATACCGTATCTTTTATCAAGAGAATTTATAAAGTTATTCTAATTATTAAACTCATTTCTGCCGCAGTGGTAATTCCACATACTGTTTACAGGCCATAGATTTTCAGCAGGAATCATTTTTTTCAGACTTTCAATAGGCGGAGGCTGAGGTCCCGGACCTGTTTCAGTGTTAAATCCGAACGCACCTCCGTTTTTCTTATCTATATACCAGTAAACAGGAGGAACGTAATCGTACGGACCGTTCATCTTAACACCTGTTGTACCGCTTACCCTGCTTTCAAGCAATTGACATGATGCAAGAGTGGGTCTTGTAGGGTCAATATTTCTTAAAAGCTCATAATATTTTTTTTCCAGTTTCGGCCTTGGAAGTCTGTCACTACCGAGAACCCAGACAAAAACAGAGGGATGATTCCTAAGCCATAAAACCTGATCATTTAATGATTTTAAAACAATATCCATATCATCTTTTGTTTTTATTCCTCCAAATTCATCAACTTTTTTACCAAGATACTCTTCCCACTCCCACTGACAACTCCAGCCTGCCATTATCAGAATACCGTATTTATCCGCAAGATCGTAAAGTTTGCTGCTTGTTCCCCAGAATCCTTCAAGCCTTATACAGTTAAGGTTCATATTTTTAACATATTGTATTTGAGCATCCAATTTTTCAGGATCATCTCTGAGAAACAAATCGTCAACCCAACCGCCTCCTTTTATTAATATTTTTTTACCGTTTATTTTGTATCCTCTGTGGCCCTGCTTGTTCAGATAATCTTCTATCTTCCTTATACCGAATTTTGTTTCCTCAATGTCACTCACTTCACCGTTTATTTCCAGTTCCATTCTAAGATTATACATATAAGGCTCTCCGAAATTATAGGGCCACCATAATTTCGGGTTTGTAAAATTTAAAACCGAAAAGTTTTCAGGACTAAAAATGATATTTCGTTTTTCATAAGGTTTAAGTTTAAAGATTTGCTTAAAAATC
>QNDG01000263.1 GCA_003645915.1 Candidatus Zhuqueibacterota bacterium
CTTTCAAGAACTCCTTTTGCAAGAGCTCCGCAGTTTACCCTGATAAAAGGTTTATCTTTTCTTGTACTGTTAAAGTGAATTGCCCTGGCAGCAAGCTCTTTTCCTGTCCCGCTTTCTCCGAGGATAAGTACTGAAGTGTTATTTTTTGCCACTTTTTCAATTGTCCGGTAAACCTTCTGCATTACCTCGGATTCGCCTATTATTTCACCGTAATTAAACCTGATTCCATCCTGATCTCTTAAGTAGATATTTTCATCTCTGAGCTTTGCAGCTTCCTTTTTCTGAAGAATAATTGAAACCGCTTTTTCGGTTTTAACAAGAAGCTCATCTCCTGAAAAAGGTTTTGAGATAAAATCCAGGGCTCCTTTTTTCATTGCTTCAACTGCAACATCAACTGTTCCGTATGCAGTAATTATAATGACCTCTGTATCAGGATTAACTTTTTTTGCATATTTTAAAATTTCAATGCCGTTTTTACCGGGCATTCTGTAATCTGTTATTACCAGATCTGTTTTTTGTTTATTTAACAGTTCAATTGCATCTGTTCCGTTATTTGCCTGGAAAACAGTGTAGTTGTGTCCTGACAGGGTTTCTGCAATACCTTTACGCATTGTATCATTATCTTCAACAATCAAGACAGATATTTCGGAAGTTTTATTCTTCACTTTTTAATCCTGATTTGGTTTTTTAAAAGATAGTTCAAATTTTGTGCCAATCCCGGGTTTGCTGTCAAAACTTATTTTAATCCGGTTTTCTTCAGCAAGAGATTTTACTATTGCAAGTCCCAGCCCGGTTCCGTTCTCCTTGGTAGAGAAGAACGGAGAGAAGATATTCTCCCTGATTTCAGACCTGATACCGCAGCCGTTATCTTTAACTATAAGCCTGACAAAATCGTTGTAATTTTCCATGCGGATTATTATTTTACCGTCATCTGAAAGAGCTTCAATTGAATTTCTTAAAAGATTTATCAGAATCTGATGCAGGTGAGATTCATCAGCACAAATGCGGCATGAATCCGGTATTTCAGTAACTATTGAAACGGATTTTTTTTCAATGTCTGTTTTAAGCATGTCAATAGTATCAATAACCGCATCTTTTAAACTGCATATTGATCTTAACGGTTTTTTTGGTGTCGCATAATTTAAAAATTCATTTACAATGTTCTGCAGATGCTTTAGTTCTTTTGAGATTGTTGTACAATATTCCTGTTGTTTTTTCTCTTTTACCTGTTTGGAAAGGAGGTCAGTGTAAAGTTCAATGCCGCCGAGAGGATTTCTTATTTCATGTGCAATGCCTGCAACAAGGGCTTTTAGTTCATCCTGCCTTTTTATTATGTTTTTCCGCATATGCTCCATGGTATTGGCAAGCATTCCGATTTCAGTTCCTGATTTAACGGACACCTGCTGATTATAGTTGCCCTTTGCAATTTGTCCGGAAATTCCTGCAAGTTTTTTAATCTGGCGGGTAAAAATCGCTGCAATTATACCTCCTATTAATGCAGCAGCAAGGACTCCCATTACTCCGATTAAAATGAGTTTTTTATCCAGAACAGCAACCTGGTTTAAAAACGAAGCATCTGCTTCAACTCCAATGCCCCCTACAATATCATTTTGCGCAAAAAGAGGAGCAAAGCCTGTCATGTGAAGACGATTTTCCGGAGTTTTGAAAATTATTGAGTGGCATGCAGAGCCATTGAAAATATTTTCCGTTTCATCAGGATAGAATTTCAGAATAAACAATTCTTCCTGATGTCTTACAGTTGAATCAGTGTCAATTATGCTTCTGCCGTTTTTATCAAATAAAAAAATTCTTTCCGCATTAATTGTTTCTGCCATGCGCATAAGTTTTTTTCTGAAGTAGTCTGTAACCCTGGTGCCGCTTTCCATAGTCAGAAATTCAATCTCTTCGCTGTTAAAAATAATACCCACAGATGATGCGGCAGACGACAGTTTCTGTCCCAGTTGTTCTTCCATTGCAGAATAAACAGACCAGTGAAGAACATAGCCGCTTACAATCAGTAAAAGTGCTGCAAACAGCGTAAAGTGCATAATAAGTATGTTCTGAATTTTTGAAAAGAATTTGATCATTTATTTTTCCGCGGTCAGAACCGTTTTTTCAGGTTCTTTAACACATGAAAGTACGAAAGCTCCGGCTGTAAAAAACAGGACAAGTGACAGAATCCCTGCTCTGCCGGAACCTGTAATCTGGCTGACAAGCCCGAATATCGCAGGGCCTGCAACTCCGGCAAATTTCCCGCTGATATGGTAAAATGTGAAAAATTCCGATGATTTCTCTCTTGGTATAATCGAGCCGAAAAATGACCGGCTCAGAGCCTGGGCTCCGCCCTGTACAATACCTACTGTAAAAGCAAGTGCATAGAAGTGAACAGCAGTGTGCATAAAAAATGCGCTTATGGAAATTCCGGAATAAACTGCAAGTGTTATAAGAATTGATTTTTTAGTTCCGATGCGGTCAGCGATTTTACCGAACAGAATAGTAAAAGGCGCTGCAACTGCCTGTGTAAGAAGAAGTGCACCAACCAGGTCAATAGTTTTAATGCCTATTTCATCTCCGAATGCTGTTGCCATTTTTATTACAGTGCCTATACCATCGTTATAAATCCAGAAAGCTATCAGAAATCTGAAAATCTGTTTGTACTGTTTAATCTCTTTGAATGTCTGTTTAAGCTGGGAAATAGAATTTTCTATCAGATTTTTATCCGTTCGGGCGAAATTAACAATGTCCGGTTCAGGAACGTTTTTAAACAGTGGAATTGAAAAAAGCGCCCACCATACAGCCACACTTACGAATGATAACCTCATGGCAAGAACAGGTACTAATGTATTATCCTGGCCCACAGACTGCATAGGCATTTTAGCAATCATAAGTACATTTATTAAAAGCAGAATACCTCCTCCGATATACCCCGCCGCATAACCGCGGGTAGAAACTTTATTCAGAGTGCTTTTGTCTGCTATGTGAGGCAGAATTGAATCGTAAAATATTTCACTTCCGGAAAAGCCGGTACTTCCGAGAATGAAAAGTAATGAAATAATTAGCCACTGTCCCTGGCCTGTTATACCAAGTAAAAAGGTTGATATTACACCTGTTATAAGAAAAAACCCCAAAAACTTTTTTTTACGTGGAAACAGGTCTGCTGAGGGCCCGAGTATAAGAGACAACACAGCTACAATTAACATTGTTACAGCGCTTGTATAACCCCACATTGCAGTTGCGAATCCCTGATGAACAGCTGAAACAGATGCCATGCCCACACGTCTGAAAAAAATAGGGAGTACTGCAGCCATCACAGTAGTTGCAAATGCCGAATTTGCCCAGTCGTACATGCACCAGGAATTAATTATTTTATTATTATTGTTTTTCATGATAAGCCGGATTTTATCCTCATATTTTAAAATAATACTTATGTGCATAATTGCAACAATTTATTTAAGACAAATGCAGCACCGTACAATGAGAAAAGACAAGGATAAAGGATTCCTGCTTTACTTCACCCTTCGGCTACGCTCAGGGTGCAACAAAAACACCAAAGAATATCGAACTCAGAACACTGATTTTTGATTTCAGATATTTTATCCGGTAACTTTTAAATCTTCATTTGATATTTATTTTACAAAAACGGTATATGGTATAAAGGTATATGGAGTATATTGGAGGGGCTTCCCTCGCTTAATCAAAGACCTCAGAGGTCTTTATCAAGTTTATTATAAATAGTTAATGCTTGAGGAGTAAGGGTACAGGGAATATTTTTAGTGATTTATTTGAATAAATTTAACCGTTATCAAGCATTGTTAAGTCATGAGTATGTGTTGTACTGTTATTTTAATGCAAAACCGTAAAAAATCCGGTGAAAATTTTAGAGTTTCATTTTAAATTTGATTTTTGTAAATTATAACTGTAGCAGAAGTTCTCAAGATACAACGATATTTTTCAGAATAGATTCTCATTTATTCTGAGAAA
>QNDG01000264.1 GCA_003645915.1 Candidatus Zhuqueibacterota bacterium
ACCAAGACCAATACGCCTTTCTTGTTTTGCTTTCTCTTCTATTTCAGGAACAGGAAATTTACAAACGTCAATAACATTATCAGCAAAGCGTATTGCTATATGAATAACTTTTTTTAAACTTTCAAAGTCAAACGTGCCGTCTTTTTTTATAAAGGAACATAAAATTATGCTTAACAAATTACAAGAGCCATAATCGGGCAAAAGCTGCTCGGCACAATTATGAGATTTTATTCCATTAACATATCCCCAATGGGAGTTCACTGAAAAATCATAAACAGTTTCAATACCATTTTCTTTTACGGAAGAAACATAAGGACTTTTCTTTTTTATTAAATTTATTAAAGATTTATTTTTATATTCCTGACAAAAACCAATTATTTGATTAAATCTGACTATATCAAATATTTTTCCTATATTTAAATCATAGCTTTCTCTACATAAATAAGTTCCATTATTAAATTTTACTTTTTTAGGCTTATTAGTTGTAATATAAGAATCAATTTTATTTTTCTTTAAAAGATTACTTACCCCTATTATTAATTGTTTACATGTAGATTTTAATGCTATTCTTTCATTTTTTATCACACTTCCATTAGCACTATAGAGACCCCTAAGAAAAGACAACTCTTTATCTTCCGGTATATTTTCAGGAAGGGTCCTATAAGGTAATGTTTCCATAGAAAAGCCGTATTTTAAAAAATAGGGCCTATATTCCCGAGTATAATAAAACTTATCCTTTCCTGTATAATTAAATAATTCTTTAATCTCTTTATCTTTTTCACCTAAATTAATTTCCAGTCCTTTATGTCTATGTAAACTTTTCAATCGGGATAAATTTCCATCTCCTTGTATAAAGCCTAATTTGACCCATAATAAATCATAATTTTTATCAGGTTCTTTATAAACATTTAATCTTTTATTTTTAGCATCTTTAGCCTTTATTTTCTGACCATCTGCTGTCATCAAAATTTGATCAGGAGTAACTACCAATTCCAATAAATTATTACATTTTATTTTAACAGTTGATTTCTCTCCGGTTTTCCAAATTTTAGCCTCTTCCAACCCGTTAGAAGTTATAATGTCTATCTTTTTATTTTCTAAATCTTTAAACTTTTTATATCCTTCTATAGTTTCTAATTCGCAATCACCCCCAAAACACGGATTACCCCCTGTCAAAGGACTCGCATATTCCAGGTTATGCATTTTTTTTGCAGTTGACAAATTTATCAATCCGGGGCACCCGTCTGCCCATGCATTATAGCAAATCTGATCCCATATTTCCTTTGCTTTTATTTTTCTCCTTGAAACTACTTCAAATTTATCTTGTATCGTAGGATAAGGGACTTTTCTTCTTACTTTCCAGATAGCCGTAGAGTCATTATCAGCTGTGGCATAAAAAAATTCAGATCGGTAAGTCCCGTCCGATTTTGCCCTTTTAAAAACTACTGTATAAAGCTCCCATTCCACACCACCCCACATAAGGGGCCAAATCTCGTCATTCTCCACAGCTGAAAGAAATTCATCTGTTATACCCACACTTACATTATACATCTGCCATTTATATAAATTCTCGAACTTAAATGATCTCCATTTATCTTCATCTTTAATCTCAATGAAATCTCTCAGTCGTTCCCAGTTGTGTTCAGTTTTATAACTAATAAATTCCCATATATCCGGATGCCCTATTTCCAGAAGCCCTAACGACGCGGCTCTGCGTGACCCCTGTTCAATTACTTCTGAAATAGTACTCATCATATGAAGAAACCCTATAACTCCACAGCTCCGGCCATTCACCCCTTTTACATAACTACCGGCAGGTCTAAGGTTACTGTAATTAAACCCGCATCCTCCACCATACTTAAAAATAATAGCCATCTTCTTAGCTGTATCCAGGATACTTTCAAGGCTATCTTCTTCAAAAGGCAAAACGAAACAATTTAAAAGTTGAGAATAATGAGTTCCGGAATGAGCTAGAACTCTTCCTGCAGGACAAAAATATTTCTGAGACATTATCTCAAAAAATTTATCTTCCCATTTTTGAGAATTTTTTTCTCTCGAAGCTATAAACTTTGCTACTCTTCGAAAATTTTCAGAAATATTTTTTTCTAATAAATTACCCTTCTCATCTTTTAAGGCGTAACGATCTTCCCATACTATCTGACCAAAAGGCGAAAGCTTTAATTGCATTTTATTCCATTTTTTATAGTTATGTTTCTATTATTTTATCGGTCGCAATAGAGACCTCATCCAGATTTTTCCATTGACGATTTAAAACATTTTTGAGTATTAAAAGATAATTAGGTTTTGATAAAATCTTTTGCTTAATCTCCTCCATTTTTTTATCTATTATTCTTATATATTCATTGCTCACAAACTCAATAAATCCGGGATCCGTAAGCTTTTTTATTTCTTTCAAATCATTCTCAGTTATGTCAAGAAATTTAAACCCATATTGAGGTATCTTAAAGGCTTTAAATACAAGAGGATTCTTATTTTTAAAAATTTTTTTTAAGTCATCTTCAGGCAGTTCCATTATTGTTTCTATGTTCTTAACTGAAACAGAAAAAGGGGCAACAAAATTACCCTCATCATTCCGTGGAAACCTGAATATACCAAGTAACCGTTCAGCTTCTGTATATGAAATTTTTCCCTCTATGAATTCAATCTCAGGAGGCATGATAAATCTGACATTATAATCACAAACGGTAAATCGATATGATAATTCAATGTCTTTATAATTTAAAGGAAGAGTCTTCTTTTCTAACATGAATTTAGAAAAATACCAACCCTTAAAACGCTCCCCATGGTTTTTTTCCATATCTATGGCATTAGAAAACTTAAAAGAATCTTCTTTTTTATTCATTTTGAAAAACTATAAAGAAAATGTTCAAAAAGTATTCTACGATCACCTTTAAAAAGTCTCATCTGAATATCAAGATTACACAAAAAATTGATCTTGTTAGAAATATTATTCTTACCAAATAAAACAGCTTTTGGCAAGTATTTAGTCTTAACCAGAAATTTTGGAATTCCTACTATATTAGCAATATCATCTTCTTCCATACCCTCCTCTTTTAAAAGGAGCATTCTATACACTTTCTCAAAATAAACATACAAAAAACCAATAATATCAACAAAGGTATTTTTATTTCTCGTATAATTATTAAAAGTCTTCAAAGCTTTTTTAACATTTTTTCTTAAAAGAGACTCAAAAATTTCAAAAGCATTACCCTTTGAAGTAAAAGAGATATAATCAGCCGCATCCTTTAAAGTTATATATTTTTCTTCTGACTTAATCAAAATTAATTTTTCAATTTCATTAGACAAAGAAAACATACTCGGACCTACTCTGGAAAAAATTAATTGATCAACCCCTTTTTCAGAAGTATACCCAAACTCACTAATAAAAGAATTTATCCATATAAGATAATCCGAACCATATTCCCGTAATTTCTTACACTCGACTATTGTCATTTTACTGAGTATATCTGTCATAACCCGGGATTTAATATTTGATAAATCAGAAAGGACTAATATTAGACATCCATTATAAAGCTTGATAAGATCTTTAAAAACCTCTGCTTTCATTTTATTGAAATCATACAATATTATTAGACCATCATCAAAAAAGCTTTCTGAATTCATAATATCATAAGCTTCTCTTTGATCTTCCGGATAATACTTCCTGATATCAGAATAAATTGATTCAGATATTTCAATAAAGCGCTCTTTTAAATAAGGCTCATCTCCTAATAAAATGAATTTATTACTTTTTTTAAAACGTAATAAAGATAAGGCATTCTGATATTTCATCACTCAGCTATAAACAAGGGAAAATTTTTAATAAACAGATTTTTCAGGTTAATATTCATATTTATATTCAAATATGAATATTTTTTCAACTGACTAAAAGAATTAATAATACCAATTAAAGCTTTGATATTAAATTTTTCGGAAATTTTTTTAATATTATC
>QNDG01000265.1 GCA_003645915.1 Candidatus Zhuqueibacterota bacterium
AATTAGAGCGGAACCCCTGCATGATATCCCATTATCAGGCCATCGCCTGTTGCTCCGTAGTGGTTTGCTGTCATAAAGTTTTGTATATGGAGCCTTCCTGATCCGCCTGTTGCAAGAACCACTGCTTTTGCCTTAACAACAAGATACTCTTCTGTTTCAAGATTGTAAAGAAGAGCACCGGCACAAACGCCTTTATCATTTAAAATAAGCTCAACAGCAGGAGAAAACTCAAGAATTTTAATATCAGTACTGTGATTCTTTACTTCATCTCTTACTGTACGCATAATTTCAGCGCCTGTTATATCTCCTGCATAGTGCATACGCTTTCTGCTTGTACCACCGCCGTGCATTGTCCTGAGCCTGCCGTCTTCAAATTTGGAAAACATTGCACCCAGTTTTTCAAGCCATGCAATAATTTTAGGAGCTTCTGTTACAAGGGTTTCAACAAGATCCGGATCATTCTTAAAATGCCCGCCCCCCATTGCATCAAGATAGTGATAATAAGGCGAATCTTTTTCACTTTTTGTGGCAGCCTGAATTCCGCCCTCTGCCATCATTGTATTTGCATCGCCCATTCTGAGCTTGGTTGCAATAATAACTTTTGCGCCGTTCTCCCTTGCCAAAAGAGCAGCAGCAGAACCTGCTCCGCCTCCGCCGATTACAAGCACATCTGTTTCGTAATCTGCAGAAGAAAGATCAACCCTGTCCGGATCAACTCTGCTCGGAGCATGCAGTAAAGATACCATTTCATTGGCAATTCTGTAACCCTTATTGGGTCCCAGTTTTATCTCTGATCTTCCGTCCTCTTTAAAATCCGGGTGATATTTTAAGATTTCTTCCCTCTCTTTCAGAGACATAGGAGGGAACTCTTCACCTCTCTTTTTTCTCTCAACCCGGGCGGGTCGTGTTTTTTCCACAATTTTAATCAGTTTCTTTAATTCAGCTGTGTATGGCATGGTAATTCTCCAAACCTGATTTATAGTTTATTCAATAATTACATTATTTTTGTCTGCAGGAGTCCACTCTTCAGGCCCCATGTGAGGCTCAGTTTCTCTTGCATTGTAAATTTCCTTAAGCTCTTCAACGCTCATCTTTTTTAATTGCTCTATTCCTTTTTTAAACCTGCCCTGTTCCACATATTCAACAGCTTTTTGCACATGAGACGCTCTCTTTGCAATATGCCGGCCGTAAAGTCTTCTTGCAAGAATCGCAATGTTGTACTGAACCTCTTCCGCAGGGCATCTTGCAGCACACAAGCCGCACATTACACAATCAAAAGAAAGTTTTGCAGTTCCTTCAATATCACCTCTTATTGCCCGGCTTATGTAATCCATAACATCAATGTCCATAGGACATGACCTGGTGCACGTTCCGCATCCCACACACTTGTAAATTTCAGGATAGTATTTTGCAATGGTTGCACCTGTTGGCTCCAGTTTTTCAATATCATATTCGGCCTTATTACCCGGGAAAAAGGGAAGCTGGGCAATGTACATATCAGGCTCAACAACAGTCTGACACGCCAGTCCCACTTCAATTCTGTATGAATTGGGAAATCTGTAAACAGTGCCACATGCTCCGCAGATACCGCCTCTGCACCCGCATCCTCTTACAAGCTGATATCCTGCATACTCCATTGCCTTCTGAATTGTAAGTGATGACGGAACATCGTATCTCTTTCCCATAATGTAAATGGGTACAAGATTGTCTTGCTTTTTGCTTTTTTTTGTCTCTACATCATTACTCATGGCTTACACCCTCATCTATTGATGCCATTTCTCTGAAATTTAACGGGCCCAGATTTTTAATCTGCTCTGTAAATTCGTTCATTACTTCAACGAATTTTGATCCCTCTGCAGCAGAAATCCATTCCAACCTCAACCGCGCCGGGTCAATACCCATATCTCTCATCATCTTTTTTACAAGGAAAACTCTTCTTAATGTTTTGTAATTTCCTTCAACATAATGGCAGTCTCCGGGATGACATCCTCCTATAAAAACACCGTCTGCTCCGTGTTTAAAAGCATAAAAAATATGCTGAGGATCAATTCTTGATGAACACATAACCCTTACATTAATGGGATTGTGAACATACTCCATTCTCGAAGTGCCTGCCAGATCTGCTCCTGCATAAGTACACCATTTGCAGATAAAACTCATTATTTTCGGTTCAAACATGGCTACCCCTTTAAAATTGCTTTAACCATTGAAAATATCTGTTCGTCTGTCTGGTTCCGCTGCTGTGCCGCACCTGAGGGACAGGCTGCCGCGCATGCACCGCAACCTTCACACAGAATCTCATTTACCTCAACCACTCCTCTTTCTCTGTTAAGAGTTCTTGCGCCGTATGGACAAACCGGCACGCAGATTCCGCATCCTGCACACAGCTCTTCCTCCGCTGATACAACTGTGGGCTCATGATAAAGTTTTTCCTGTGCAAACAGATCACCTACCTTGGCTGCCGCTGCGGAAGCCTGAGCAACAGTTTCGGGAATATCTTTAGGACCATGTGCGCATCCTGCCAGGAAAAACCCTGCATTAAGGCTCTCAACAGGTCTCAGTTTGGGATGAGCTTCAGATAAAAATCCGTTTGCATCAGTAGAAATTTTCAGCTTTTTAAGAAGTTCCTCAGCGTTTTCCGAAGGAACCATTGACATGGCAAGAACAACCATGTCTGCTTCCATTTCAACTTTTCTGCCTGTAAGAGTATCAACACCCCAGACAATAAGTTTGTCTCCTTCTTTGAAAATTTTTGATACCTTTCCTCTCACATAGAGCACATGTTCCTCTTCTATTGTCCTCTGATAAAACTCATCAAAATTTTTGCCTCCTGTCCTGACATCAATATAAAATACAGTCGCATTCCCGTCAGGCACTCTGTGTTTGTACAGCATTGCATGTTTGGCCGTGTACATACAGCAGATTTTAGAACAGTACGGATTGTGGTTTTCCGGATCCCTTGATCCGCAGCACTGTACAAAAACTATATTTTTTGGGACCTTACCGTCGGAAGGCCTTCTGACCTGTCCGCCTGTGGGGCCTGATGCAGAAAGGATACGCTCAAACTCAAGACCGTTTATAACGTCTTCGTATTTCTCTCCGCCAAATTCTCCGAGATTATCCAGACCGTAAAGATCGTATCCGGTTGCAACTACAACTGCACCGACCTCTTCCTCAAAAATCTCTTCCTGGTCATCATAATTAATTGCATTGGGTTCGCATACTTCCCTGCACTTTCCGCAGCGAATGGGCAGAAGCCCAAGGCAGCTTTCAATATCAAGTGTATAAGTTCCCGGTATTGCCTGCGGGAAAGGCATATAAATGGCTTTTCTGAAACTTAAACCCATGTTGAACTCGTCTGCCACAACCTGAGGACAGACTTTCTCGCACTCACCACACAATGTACAGACATCAGGATCCACAAATCTGGGCCGCTTTTTAATTTTAACCTTAAAATTCCCGACAAATCCGGAAATTGATTCAACCTCATGGTACGTAAGGATTTTAATTTTGGGGTGGCGTGATGCTTCCACCATTTTGGGAGTAAGAATACACTGGGAACAATCAAGAGTAGGAAAGGTTTCGGAGAGCTGCACCATGTGTCCTCCGATTGATGCCTCTTTTTCAACAAGCAGCACTTCATATCCGTGATCAGCAATATCAAGAGCAGCCTGAATACCGCTTATCCCTCCTCCGATTACAAGAGCGCGTCTTGTAATATCAACTGTCAAGGGTTCAAGGTTCTGATTTCTTCTTACCTTTTCAATCATGGACTTTACAATGCGGGCAGCTTTTACAGTAGCCTCGTCTCTGTCAGGATGTACCCAGCTGTCCTGCTCTCTTATATTTGCAATCTCAACCTGATAGGGGTTTAGCCCCGCTCTTGTCATTACATTCCGGAATGTTCTTTCATGAAGAGTGGGAGAGCATGCTGCGACAATAACAGAATCAAGCTTTCTCTCTTTGAT
>QNDG01000266.1 GCA_003645915.1 Candidatus Zhuqueibacterota bacterium
AATTCATATGAAGGGTCTCATATAAATTTGAGGAGAAAAAAATTGAGTCAGGGAAAGAAAAATGTTGGTCTGTACGGATTTACAGGGTGTAATGGTGACCAGCTTGTAATTATTCATAGTGAAGAAAAATTGCTGGAATTTTTCCAGACTGCAAATATTAAATCATTTTCACTGGCAAAAAGCGATAATGATGATACAGAACTTGATATTGCCTTTGTAGAAGGCTCTATATCAAATCAGGAACAGGCAAAACATGTAAAAGAGATTCGTGAACGCTCAAAATTTCTTGTTGCTCTCGGAAACTGTGCATGTTACGGCGGTGTTCAGGCTATGGAGTTGGGTGCAAAAGGCTGGGATGAAAGATTTAAGAAAGTTTACGGCGATGGGTTTTTTGAAAACAGAACTCCCATTGAGTCCAAACCTATAGATGTATTTGTTGATGTTGATTTTTATCTGCCTGGTTGTCCGGTTGATGCAACGCAGTTTTTTTACTGTTATGCACACTTTTTAAATGATGACCTGCCTGTATTCCCCGATTATCCGGTATGTGCAGAATGCAGATGGAAAGAGAATGACTGCCTCCTTTTAAAAGGAGTTTTATGTCTGGGACCTCTTACTGCAGCAGGCTGTAAAGCTGCATGTCCATCGCACAATCTTCCATGTGTAGGGTGCTGGGGGCCTATGAAAGAGGCCAATGTGAGTGCAGAGTTTGAGCTGCTTAAAGAAAAAGGATTTTCTGTGGAAGAGATAAAACGGCGCTTCAGGATGCACGGCGGAAGCGCAATGATGAAACCTTTAAAGAAAATATTAGGAGTTCTCTGATATGAGAGAAATTATTGTAGAGCCGTTGGCCAGAGTTGAAGGAGAAGGCGGAATAACCGTAAGGTTAGACGGTAATAAAATAAAAGATGTACATTTTGATATTTTTGAGGGTACCCGACTGATTGAAACACTCGTTATTGGCAAGAGACCCGAAGAGGATGTGAGTATTGCATGCAGAATATGTGCCATCTGTACTATTTCTCACAGATACGCGGCATTAAGAGGACTGGAAAAGGCTCTTGGAATAAAGGTTCATGAAAAAACTCAATTGCTGCGTAATCTTATGCATCTTGGTGAACTGATAGAAAGTAATTCTCTTCATGTTTATGTGCTGGCTCTTCCGGATTTTCTCGGATACCCCAATGCAATAGCAATGGCAGAGAAATACGGTGATGAAGTAATGGGAGCTCTGTCATTAAAGAAATTCGGCAATCATATTATGCAGGTTACAGGCGGTCGCATGATTCACGGTGAAAATCCCACTGTAGGAGGATTTGGTAAATACCCTGATAAAGCCACGCTTCTGGCAATTAAGGAAGAGGCACAGAAGCAGCTGGCTTTTGCTCAGGCCGGAGCAGGTATTGTAGGCGGTCTTGAAATCCCTGATTTCTTTGATGAAGAGACAGTTTATATGTGCTGTGAGCCAGGTAACGGTTCATACGGAATTGCAGGAGACCAGATACGCATTTCCGACGGCAGCGTTGTTGATGTTAATAAATATAAGTCTTTAACAAACGAGCAGTTCTGCGCACATTCTGCAGCAAAACATTGTCTTTACAAAGGTAAGCCGTACAGCGTGGGTGCCTTGGCAAGAATGGTAAATCTCGGAGAAAGGCTTAAGGGCAGCGCAGGAGATCTTTATAAGAAATATTATACTGACAGGTGGAAGAAGAACCCTGTTTTTAATAATCTTGCCCAGGCAATTGAACTGGTATGGGCTCTTGAGGTGATCTCTGGTACAGTTGATCAACTTTTGAAAATTAAGGATGATCCTGAGATTGTAAAGCCTGCAAAAACAGAAGGAGAGGGTGTTGGAGCAGTGGAAGCGCCAAGAGGGACTCTTTATCATCATTATAAAATGAAAGACGGTCTTGTTGCAGAAGCTAATTTTATCATTCCTACAGGTCAGAATCTTGAAGATGTGGAAAAATACATGCGTAAAGCAGTAGAGGGCCTTGTTGCACAAGGAGCAGATGATGATGCAATAAGATTCCAGTGTGAGATTATTGCAAGGGCCTACGATCCGTGCATAAGCTGCTCAACACATTTGGTAAAAATTGAAAGATAACAAGATAAATAAGGTGGTTGCCGATTTAATTGGCAGCCACCTGCCTCCCAATTATACGGTATTTGTTGGCTTGGGTAATATTGACAGGGCAGATGACGGAGCAGGCCTGTTAATTTCCAGGGCACTGAAAAAGGATTTTCCTCACATAGCATTTTCCGAAGAAGAAAAGAGCGTAGAAAGCTTTGTTTTTGACTTTATTGAAAACCCGGATATAAAAAAAATAGTTTTTATTGATGCTGCAGATCTCGGCGCTGATCCCGGAGATGTGGAAGTTTATTCATATACTGACATAAAAAAATTTGTACCCTCTTTTTCCACGCACAAAGTTCCAATTGCATTTATTTTTGAATGGATAAAAAAAAGCGGGAAAGAGCCGTATTTAATAGGAATTCAACCGAAGACCCTTGAGTTTATGGGTCAGATAAGTGAAAGTTGTAAAAAAACGGTTTCTTTATTAACAGAAGTTATTTCTCTCCGATTAAAAAATTCCATAAATAATGAATATTTATAGATTATTCGTGATTTTTATCGAATAATTATTTTATTTCTGCATAAAACTCAAAAAAACAAAAAAATACTTGACACAATCATTAAAATTACTTATCTTCTTGATAAGTTCAACTACTATTGGGCTGATTCGAAATCTAAATCTACTATTCTTTTTAGTTTTACATTCTACTCCTCAACCGGATGAAAGTCGATTTTCAACTGATTCTGTTATTGTTTTTAAAGCTGATCTGTTATTACATTGATTTTTAATTGTATGTTCAGATCCAGGTACTCGTCTTGTTTATTTGTTGCTTTTTTTAAAAACATTTGGGATCAATTTAGTTTTGCCTGTTTAATAGGTATAAAATAAATTGAAATATTTGGTCTTCTAAACATGGTAATTCTTTTATGGCAGAAAGATACTACATAGGTAAAGAGCACTGGGGAGCAATTTTAAATACGTGGCTCGAAAAATATACAATTATTGCTCCAAGTTCTGAACAGGGCGGATTGTATTTACATGAAATAGACAGCAGCAATTTAAATTCTCTTGTAATAGATCAGGCAAGAACTGTTCAGCCCATAAAAAATTATTTTTTACCTCCTATTGAAAACGTTCTTAAAAAGTTGAAAAACAGCAAAAAGCCGTGGCTGTTTCTTGGTGTAAAAGCGTGCGACCTGTCTGCTCTTTCTATATTGGATCAGGCTTACGGAGGTGATTTTGCTGATCCCAACTATCAGTTAAGAAGAGAAAAAAGCCTGATAGTAAGTGCTGATTGTAATGAGCCCTTTTCTACATGTTTCTGTTCTCTTGTTGGGGGTGAGCCCTATCCTGTAAGAGGGTTTGATCTGAATTTATCAAGGGTTTGGGAAGGTTTTGTTGTGGAAGTGGGAAGTTTAAGAGGAAAGGGGTTGCTTGAAGGGTTTGACAGAGCTCTTAAGGATGTTGTAAAAGAAGAGATTGAAGCAGTAGAAAAAATACGTAAATCCACGAAAGATAAAATTATAAAAAACAACAAGAAATTTTCTTTTCCTGATTCGATTAAAAATGTCATATCTGCAAGCTGGGAATCAGATGCTTACAAAAAATATGCGGAAACCTGTGTTGAATGCGGAGCGTGTAATCATGCATGCCCTACATGCCACTGCTATATGCTGGAAGATACTTCCAGGAAAGAATTTACCAAATTAAGAGGATGGGATTCCTGTCAATATACAGGATATGCAGTAACAGCAGGAGGAGGAACTCCGAGACCGCAGCTGTATGAACGTTTTCGCAACAGATATTTTTGTAAATTTAAATATCTTGAAGAAAATTACAATCAGTACGGATGTACCGGCTGCGGAAGGTGTATAGAAGCGTGTCA
>QNDG01000267.1 GCA_003645915.1 Candidatus Zhuqueibacterota bacterium
ATAATCTGCCCGGAAAGGTTCGGATCATTAAGGAATCCGTCTATATCGCTTCCTGTACGGGGATAAACATTAAGAACATTCTTTGTATTAAGAACATTCAGAACACGGACATAAACATTAATGTCAAATCTTCCTACTGTAAATGATTTGTCCAGTTTTGCATCAAGATTAAACTGCCACGGTGTTGTTGATGCACCGATGGGTTCAAGAGGCTGACGGTTTCTTGCATCATAATCGGAAAGAGTCGCTCCCTGAGATGCTGCATTCTGGCCGATTCCGCCTGTACTTAATGTAAACGGATGACCTGAACTGAATGTAAACATCAGGTTAAAGCCTGTTCTTTCCAGAATTTTTCCTCCGTCTCCTTTACCGAACCGGTAATCAATACTTACAGATCCCCTGTGTTTCTGGTTAAAATAGAGGGGAGAGATAATTGTCATCTGGCTTGTTGCCTGTTCCAGAGACGCACTTGCCTGGTTCGTATATGAACCTGTACCACGTGCATCTGAATAGGTGTAGTTCAGCCAACCCATAACTCTGTTTGTTCTTCTCAGAGTCAGACGGAACTCCAGACCCTTTGTAGTTGCAAAGTCACCATTTGTTGTAATATCATAAGTGGTAACTTCCGAAGTTGAAGAAGTATAAATTCTTTGGGTCTGAAGCTGATCCTTGATGTCTTTATAGTAAACTGTTGCATCAAATGATGCTGCATTACCCAACATCTGGCTGAAACCGATTTCATACTGAGTTGTTCTCTCCGGTTTTGTTGCAAAAGATGTCGGGTTTGTATAAAAATATCCGCCGTGAAGTGAGCTGAAAATATTGGACATACTTCTGTAAGCCTGGCTCATCTGAGGCATCTGTACGAATTTGCCCCACTGGACATGGAATTTGGTTTTATCTGTTACAGGAAAACCGAATCCCAAACGCGGACTTACCGTCTGGAAAGCTTTTACTTTTTTCCAGTGGTCAACCTTCAGTGTAGCAGTCTGTGCATCAATCTGAGGATCTGTATAATCTTCCGGCTCGTACTGATCCATTGCATAGTAATCATAACGCAGACCTGCATTAATTACCAGATCCTTGTATTCATATCTGTCCTGAATATATGCTGATGCCATTGTGGGGTGCTTTGCATTATCCCACGGATAAGTATTGTCATCATACTTGTTTCCGAGTCTGTCATAGCCATATACATTCTGGCTGATTGTACGTGCCCACTCAGTAAACTTGTTGACATCCATGGCTACATCAGGATTATTTCTTAAGTAATTAAGCTGGCCTATTGCAGAATAAGATCTTAATGTCCAGTATTTGTACTCACCGCCGAATTCAAACTGATTTCTCTTGAACTGGTGGGTAAAGTCAAGCTTCCCTGAAATATAGTTTCTGTTCCAGTAACCGAACCATGCATTTCTTGTACCCGGACGTTCAAAACCAAATCCGTAAAAATCATAAGCTCTAGGAGCCCATGTGTACTTGTAATACTGGTAACCGTATTTTGCATTTTCAACACTGTCCTGATATGCCCAGATATTGTCACCAAAATCAGGATCCCAGTTCTTACCTCTTGCATCGTAGTAAGTTGCGCTTACTTCATAGTAAGTTTTTGGTGAAAGTACATGAGTGATCTTTCCTGTAAATGTACCGTCACTGTACTGGTTTCTCTGGAAGCGTTCAGTATTAAACTGCTCGTAGAAACCACTTCCGCCTGAAGCATAATCAGACCATGTGCCTATTCCTGAAAGACGGATCTTAAGACTTTTAAAATCACCCGTTATTACAGTGTTGTAATAAAATGGGTTTCTTGCAGCACCGTTCAATGTAACAGGTGCTCTTACAATCTTATCAACTTCTTCGCCTTTTTCCCCGCCTCTTAAACCGGAATCAGCAAGAATAATTTTGGATCCGTCGGGCAAAACTGTTTCACGGTTGATTATCTCAAAGGGATGCCAATAAGTAACACCACTTCTTGTAAACGTATTTCTTCCAGCAAAGAAGAAACGGAAGTTCTTCAATTTTGGCACAGGGCCGCTTGCTGTAAATGTATAATCGGAGTATCCGTAAACATAAGTATTAAGAAATTTCTCTCCAAAGTCAGCAAAATTATCAGTCTCTGCTCTTAAACTGAACTGATACTTTGGAGATCCCCCGCGTATAGCCATAGCAACAATACCGGAGTTAGCTCCGCCGTACTTTGCGCTGTATCCGCCGGCCTGTACCTGTAATTCCTCAAGAGCTTCCGGAATAACCTGTCCTCTTGTCCCGCCTGATACAACGTCTCTTATACTTGCTCCGTCAACATATGTTTCAACTTCGTCGGAACGGCCGCCTCTGATGTAGATATTGCCGTCTTGTGCAACAATACCGGGCTGCAGGTTTGCAACTGCATTAACGCCGCGGACAGGCAGGTTTTCCATATCTTCACCATCAATAATTCTGCTGGCGTTTGTTGAGGTTTTTTCAATCAAAGGACGCTCTGCTGTAACCTCAACAGCTTCAGTCTGAATTGCTTTTGATGAAAGTGCAAAATCCTGTCTGTAGGTGAGCCCTATACGAACCTTAATATTACTGATAACAAGGTCTGCATATCCCATATACATGGCCTTAACTGTGTAAGTTCCAACCGGTATATTGAGAATTATAAACTCACCGTCTATGTTCGTTGCTGCACCGTAATTTGTTCCGACGACCACAACATTGGCGCCCACTAAGGGTTCGCCTGTCTCTTTGTCAAACACCCTACCTGAAATTCTACCAGAAGTCTGGGCGAAAATCACGGTAGATGCAAAGACAAGGGCCACCAGAGCAACAAGTAAAAAACATTTTCGATGCATCTTTTTCCCTCCAATGATTTAACTTAAATAGTTTTTACAGCTTATTGTCAAACACTTGAGTCTTTACATCATCTGCAGTACCATAAATCAACAATGTTGAACTGGTTCCTGCAGTTAAAGACGGAGTGACAGTAGCCAGTGTATCATCTCCTGAAATCACATAGAATGTGTGGGATTCTGATGCCAACAGAAGCTCTGGCTTTGTATCCTTAAAGCTATATGTTGTAGCATTCCCGCTGTCAATACCAACTTTAAGGTCCACTGGTACCATCTGTGCTATACATACGTGCACCATAGTATCAGGTACAACTTTGTTGGCATATGCCCAGTGCTCTCTGTTCTTTAAAAACCTTGCATCACCAGCATTTTCTACCGGGACAACAAAAAAAGTCCCTACAAAATCTGTATCCACAAAAAGTGTATCAGTATTCTGATCTGCAGGGATTTTAAATGAATGGGTTCCTGCTTTTACAGTTGAATAGGAACCTGCCTGTCCTAATGCTAGTGTGCCAACACTGCTGCCATCAAAAAGCACAGATGTTTCGCCAACATCACTAGCTGCGTTGATGAAACGGACGGTGCCTGTGAAATTCGGTAATGGCTGACCCTCCGTTGGTATTTTTACGCAGCTTACTGCCAGTATCGTTACAAGTAAGATACTCAGCAATAATGCATAAAAATTTCTCATTTTCATAAACTCTCCTTCCTTTCAGCAATTGAGCTTTTTAAGACCCACTAATACAATCTTCTGCAGGAAGTTTATTACAGAAGATTAACCTCTTCATCCACCGCCCCAAACAATCTCTTTGTTTGCCTTTACCACCTCCTTCCAAATTTTGATGTTAACCAAATCTTTAAACAGAAAATTGTGTCTTCATACTTACATAAAAACCCTTGTGTAAAATTTAAATTTCACACAAACAATTATAAAAATTAAGTACGTATAAAGACGTATAAAACATTACAATTTATATCTAATTAATAATATACAAAACGCTGTAAAACTTATTTCTCTTAAAAATACTAATTTATTTTATGGAAAGATTCCCCTTCTTGAAAGCATTTGGTAACAGTTAATCTATAAAAACCTGATGATTTTGTCAAGTTTTTTTTAA
>QNDG01000268.1 GCA_003645915.1 Candidatus Zhuqueibacterota bacterium
ACAAATACTTTCGGGAGGTACGAAACGGGTTTGATGACCACTATTTCTGCCTTATATTTTCCGGCATATTGTGCCACAAATTGCTGCACATAAGGGTTCTCCATCGGAGAATCCTTTACAGGGAAAATGGATGCTATTTGGAGGATTTTTTGCAAAGCACAATATAATGATACGTAAACAAATGTGTTGCAAACTTCCCTGTTAACAACAAAACAACTTCCCTGATGAAATATTTAATAACACCACGAAATCCTTTTATATACTTGTAAATCTTTAGTGAAGGATTTGTGATTTTTGAAGATTTGATTTTAAGATCACATGACTCGAGTAATACCCTTAATGATTGTAAAGTATATATATTAATATGTCCTACCGGATTTGATATAAAGTTTTTCTTTAACCTTAAAGTATCTTCTAAAGGCACTTCAATCACAATCATTCTTCCAACTCGTTTAGCTTCGTTTATAAGCCTTCTGGGGTATTCCAGATGTTCAACAATATGACTTAAAATAACTAAATCAAACATATTGTCTTCATATGGTATAGTATAACCATCATACAATGAACATGCTTTTAAGTTTTTAATATTTTTTCCGTTTACACTATCTACAAACGCTTTTGATATTTCCAGGCCATATAAATTTTCCCCAAAATTTTTCTCTGAAAGCTCATTTAAGATAGCACCGTCACCGCAACCGATTTCCAATATATTTTCGTGAGGATCATCGGAACAAAGATCAATAATATTTTTTGCTTTTTCCTCAGCCCCCAGCTTTCTCCATATGGACCATTTCTGCTTATCAGGATCAACACTATCATACAGAGCAGTATATTTTTTATCTACAGTAAACTGGCTCATACATTAGTTATTTTATAAAAGGTTCTCAAAAAAATCAACCGTCTTTCGCGCCAGCACATCGTAATCCATTTCAGAAAGATCCGGTTGATTATTTACTTTCTGGTTTTTTACTTGACCTAACAATCTGGTAAGGTCAGTGGCTGTCAGTTTGCCTTTCGAATAAGTATGCACATGATCCGGTGCGTATTCCTTTTTCACTTCCAGCATTTGTGGAAAATCGGGAACCAGCACCTGTTTGTTAAAGCTCAATGCAAGGTATAAACTGCCCGAATTGTTTATTTTCCTGAATGGCAGAACAATAACATCAGAAGCATTTAGATACAATTGCAGTTTGGCGTTGGGAATATGTCCCCAATAAATTTTGATACGCTGATCAGCGGACGCTGCTTTTTCAACATCCTTTTTAATATTAACTGTATTGGGGATACCTGCCAGCAATAAGAAGGTATCAGAGTGTTCTGTCTTATCAAATGCATCCAGCAATTCATAAATGCCTTTGTATTCTGAGATATTGCCTATTAAGCCAATGATTTGTGCCTTTTCGGGCAGGTTTAATTTTTTTCTGGCTTCCGCCTGGCCAGTTTCATTCGGATATATGCCGATATAATGGCCTGTAGGTATCACCGTGTAAGGTTTCTCCTCCAACTCTGGAAAATAATGGCAGGCATACGCATAGGAAGATGTTAAAGGTACCGTGATGGCATCCACCATTTTGATGAAACGTTTCATCAACCATTTTTCTATAGCGGGATATTGCCCGTAATGTGAAATCACATCATGGCAGGTCCAGATAATTTTGGCATTTTTCCTTTTCTGGCTATTTAACACCCGTAAAAACCTGCTGCTTTTTTTCAACACATGAAAAAGGGTCTTCCCGTTGGCAAACAGTTCCGGCCAGTGGATATGAATGATGTCATATTTATTTTTGAACGGGTTCACCGTACGGTAATCTTCCACTACACATCCCTGATGCTCCATTTCCCGGTACAACATATACTGGCAGGAATTACCTTCCGGTTCCCCTTTGGGTATGGCCAGAATTTTTAACATCGCAATTAAAATTTAATCTGTAACCTGTTTAAAAGGATTGAGTCCTTTTAGAAATAAAAGTTTGAATGCCCTTAATAAGCTGTAATCTGCGGTTCTGATATCATGAGAAAGAAGTTTAACTGCAATACGGAAATGACCCAAAATATTGCCTTTTAATAATAACAGAACAAACATCCTCTGCAATATCACAACTTCTGCTTTCTCCAGATATACATGATATTTCTTTTTAAGAGTGTTTTTGAGAATATTATAAGTGTTTAACTTGAAGCTTAGCCTGTTGAAGTAATTTTCTTTTGAATAAACCCCATTAGCGTTTATTCTGTATACTGCTGTCGTTAAGTTAAGAAAACCAACTTTACCTTTTGTTGATAGAAACGAGCTAATGAAAATATCACCGTTGTAAACTTTTGGTAAGTTATCATAGAATTGATCATCGAGAAACTTAGACCTTATTACCAAAGTTTGCATAGGGGGGCAAACACCTGTCAATATTGATTTATAAGTCAAAGTTGTTCGCAAATTCTCCGGAATGGTATTTTCTTTTATTTCATTTTTATTTTCATCGACAATATTTCTGTTTGTGAAACACAAAGAAAAATCATCATGTGATTCCATTAAATCGATTTGCAATTGTAATTTGTTGTCCTGAATCCAATAATCATCTCCCTCTAATACAGCTATATATTTCCCTCTACAGGCTTTAAAGGTTCTGCTAAAATTTGGTGTTGCCCCTAAATTTATTTCACTCTTCAGAACTCTTATTTTTGATGAATACTTTTTAGCATAGCCATCAATGATTTCCATAGTTCCATCAGTACTACAATCATCTCCTATGACAATTTCATAGTCAAAATTTGTTTTTTGCATAAGAACAGAATCAAGGGCCTTTTGTATAAATAATTTATGGTTATAGGTAATTACAACAACGCTCGCTATTATGGATTTACTTTTATACATCATCTCCTTGACCATTCTCTTTTCAATTATTTAATTTCCAGCTATTCGTTTCATAAGACGTTTCGCTAATCTGTAAAGAGTAACAGGAGCCAACGGTTTTAAGGTTATTATATCAGATTGTATGAGCTTACTAAAGTTGTGGAGCATTTTGCTAAGTGAAAAACTATCAGATGCATACAAAAACAACCGCGCGTAAGTGATAGCGTATCCGTAATATAAAGCTCTGACTTCTTTTTTGTCTTGGTTGTTGATTAAACATTTTAGAATATCCAGATTTGAAATACTGTATTTTTCCATTTTTTCTGCAGGAGTTAACGGATGATATACACTTGATGTGTTTAACAAATGAACCCCTGTTGTATCCGACAGGAAAAAAACATCTTTATATCTGCTTAATAAAAAGAACAGAACATGGTCGTATGCTATGCCTAATTCTTCAATCACATTAATGGCTGTACGATTATTTCTACATACAACTGTTAGTGTAGGAGGAGTGTAATACAGTAAATCATAGTATTTTAACTTCTTTTTTTTTATTTCGGACGGTACCCTGCTTTTTTTTACCAAAACATTGTTTTCATCAACAACAGAACAGTTTGTAAAACATAAATTATATTTTGAATGTGTTTCTAATAAATCTACCTGTTTCTGCAGTTTCAGTGGGTCTGTCCAATAATCATCTCCTTCCAGAGTAGCGATGTATTTCCCCTTACAAGACTTCAAAGTTCTGATCAGGTTTTGATTGACACCTAAATTTTTATCAGAATTTAGAAGCTTAATAATTTGAGGATATCTTTCCTGATACTTTTTACAAATTTTCCTTGTGCCATCTGTTGAAAAATCTTCACCGATGACTACCTCAAATGGAAAATCTGTTTTCTGAGATAGAACGCTTTCAATAGTTCGCGCTATAAAAGGTTCATGATTATATGTAATCATGCAAACACTTACCAATGGGTCTGCCATTAACGAATAGAATTAATTTTATTCACTAGTTCTTTTTTTCTTTCGTTGATGATCTTAGCCGGGATGCCTGCTGCTATTTTCCACTCCGGGATGTTTTTGTTGACTAAAC
>QNDG01000269.1 GCA_003645915.1 Candidatus Zhuqueibacterota bacterium
ATGTTGTTTTTATAACAAAATTGGGGAAATCTTCAAACACCCAATCGTTTTTCAATGTTTCATAAATAATTCCAAGTAATTTCCTTGAAGTTGCAATAATTGCTTTGCCACTGCCTTTTTTATTCTTCAATCGCAGATAAAATTTTTTCAAATACGGCGAATAACGAATTGCAATCAATGTACATTGTACCAATGTGGTTCGCCCTAATTTGCTGCCTTGTTTAGTTATTCGACCATGATGCATCGTATTACTGGAATCTCTAACGCGTGGAACAATTCCGAAATAGGCATCCAATTGTTTCCGGCTTGGAAAATGATCAATATCACCTAATACTTAAAAGAATTGCTCCACTTTTGGGGCCAATTCCCTTAATGCTTGTAATATTATCAAAACCTTTCAACTGACTGCCTTTTGACTTGATTTCATCATCAAGCCGGGCAATCCCTTCATTCAAATGTCGGATTTGAGAGATAATCACTTCCAACTCAATCTTTGCAACTGCGTTTACTGAATAGGATAAGGCTTTCTGTAAACCTTTTTCACTACTGAAATCCTCCCGTTTACTAATGATACCATGAGCATTAAGAATGTTATGAATCTTGTTTTTCAAAGTCGTCCGCAATTTAACCAGCTTATCCCGGGTATTACAGAGACTCTTGATTTGACTCGAATATGCATCTTTCATGCGTACCTCCGGGAGCATATCCTTGTGAAGATAAAAGGCCAATTGCTCGGCATCTACCTTATCTGTCTTTTTGAATGATTCACTAATTACCTTAAACTGTTTAGGATTAACAACGATAACTTCTCTAACTATATCTTCTACCTGTGTTACAAACCAACGACTGTTGCCTGTAGATTCTACTGCTATGCGATCTGTCTTCCGTAAACTCCTCCTGAAACTTTCAAACTCTGACATCTTATAGTTATGAAATTGTGTGACCCCATTCTCATAGTAACAACAATAAAAATTACTTTTGTGAAGATCTACTCCTATTTCTCGCATGATAACCTCGCTTTCTTTTGGTCATACCGGAGTAGAATCAAAATCGGTTTGCCTCCATACTCCTATTCAAGGTCGCAGTGCCTTAAGAGGTTGCTTCGGCTATAGGTCCGACCAGTCTCCTTAACAGGGTCATGCCCTAACAAAACATTCAGCCTATAGCCTATCTACTCCGTAAATAAAATCTAACGATATTTACAGAGATTGGCAAACCTGTTTATTTATCATAACGTCTCCTTATTTTTAATTCAATTCACATTCTGCTCCCGCGGAAAAGGAGCGCCATTTATTACCGCATATCTCAACGTTCCGGACCGCTGAGAGTTGTTAATTTATCAAGAATTTTCTGCAGTTTGACTTCGCCTTTTACCTTAAAACAAAGTTTTCCAGAATTATCAAATAAATAAAAAGAAGGAAACACAAATCTGCCGAATTTCTCTTTAAACTCGCTTCTTTTAACAACACCCCAGAATATATTTTGGGAAGAAACAAGAGCAGGCCATTTTTGCTTAATTGAATCGTCTTTAAAAAACTTCGGATCAGTAGTCAACAGAAACATCCTTGTTCTTCCAAATCTCTTGATATTTTTATCAAACTGATTTAACTGATACTGACAGTGTTCGCATTCTTTATGAAATATCATAATCAATGTACTATTTAAATTATCCGGTTTAATAATTTTCTGAAATCTGCCGTCAAAACATCTCAATTCAGGCATAGCTGAACCCATAGGCAAAACATCCTGTTTTAAAGATTGAAAAATAAGCCAGGATAATAATCCGCAAATAATGGCAATAAAAGCTATAGTAAAAACTCTTTTAAAAATTATTGTTTTCATGTATTTTCCTGTTTATGACTAAGATTTGTCCTTAAGAATTTATCTTTGTAAAATATGTTAAAAGAGCCCATTGAAATATTAAAATAAATGCCCACACGCCAAGCACTAAAAGCACAGAATCCGATTTCTTTATTTTTCCGGTATCACTTATTCCTTTTATTAAAATAATGCACCAGATTACTGCAAACAGATTAAAATTATTCAGTATCTGCAAAGCTGATTTCGGATACAAGTTAACATCCAATAAATTCGTAATGGAGAAAGGAGTAAAAGATAAGGTTTTGGCTGTTATCTGCGAAGGTTTAAAATGCAGAAGCCAGACTGTTTTAATAATCGCCATTACAATTAGTGAAATCTGAGCAAAAGCTGTGATTCTGAAAATTTTTTTAAATGGTATGTCAATAAACTTAAGCACAAGGGGGAATTGCAAAAGCAATGTTACAAATGCCAGTTGAATCCACAAAACAAGAGGAGCCAATGCATAAGAAAACAGGGATATCTTTTTAACATAACTGAAATAATCATCTACTCTGCTAATTTCCAACTGATCTGCAAGCAAATTATGATAAACCTCTCTTGTCATTACAAAATTTTGCAGAATCCATGTATTTATCCAGACTGCAAGAGTAATCAGCAGAAAGAGTTGCCATGTTTTAATTTTGTATTGTGTTCTTAAAGCAATATCATTCATTTTACTATTCCGCCCTTAATTTTACTTTCTGTAAATTGACAAGTTTATTATAATGGCTATCACTATTAGATAAAAGCTCTTCAGGTTTACCCTGCTCTGTAATTACACCATGTTCCAGGATATAAATATAATCCGTTTTGGAAATCGTCCTCAGATTATGTGTAATTATCAGGACTGCATGACCTTCAGCATATTTTCGTAACACTGTAAAAATAGTATTTTCAACCTCAATATCCATCCCGCTGAAACCTTCATCAATAATTAAAACTTCAGGTAAATCATACAGGGCCCTGATAAGGGCAAGCATTTGCATCTCACCGCCGGATAGTTTACGCCCTTCCTCTCCTATAGGCGTTAATAATCCGTATTCAAACCTTGAAATGAATGTCCCAAGCCCTAAACTCTCAATTTTACGGATGATCTCATCATAATTCTTTATTTCACGTCCCATTGTGATATTATCAACAATGGTTCCGTTAAAAATTTTAATTTCCTGAGGAACAACACCAATAGATTTTCTATACTCAAATAAATCAAACTTATCAGCAGGTACATTATCAACAAGTACTTGCCCGTCCGAGAGCGAATACTTCCTTTGAATAATCTGAACTAAAGTGCTTTTCCCTGTGCCGCTTCTGCCCCACATTGAAATAAGCCTGCCCTTCTCAACGGATAAAGTTACCCCCCTTAAAAGCGGCTTACTCCTTGGCCATGAGAAAACCCCGTTTAAAATTGTTAATTTTTCTTCTATCTTAAACTGCAGTTTACCGCAATTTCTTTCCTTTTCCACAAGAAGAATATCACGTAAACGCTGTGCAGCTATATTTGCCCCCTGAAGGGATATATTCGCACCTACAAATCTGTTGATTGACGGTAAAATGCCTGCCAGCAATGAGTATGATGCCATCATCTGCCCAAGCATTAATTTATCCTTTATCACATAAACCGCTCCGAAGATTAAGATAAAGGCTGTTAAAGCCGAGCCTGAAATATCTGCAAAAAAAGACAATTTTGCCTGTGTAAATCCTAACTGCTTTATTCTTTCCTGGAAATTTTCAAACAAATTTTTATTAAGCAGTGTGAATTTGTCCGAGACACAAAATCCAAGAACTTCATCTATACCTTTAAGACTGTCTATATAGGAAGATTCAACAAGAGAATGTCCCTTCATAACATTATTCTGTTCGTCCTTTATTGTTTTTGCCCTTGAAAACAGAATAAAAGTATAGATTGGCACTGTAACAACAGATATCCAGGCTAATGCAGAAGAAAAATAGAACATAAATATGAATGAACCCAAAACAATTAATCCGTCAATAATTGTAGTATTTGTAATAAGTAAAACTGCCTGCTGAATACGCATGCTGTCGTTAATACGGGCGGTTATATCCCCAATTTTTCTTG
>QNDG01000270.1 GCA_003645915.1 Candidatus Zhuqueibacterota bacterium
AAAAGCAGGAGGTGCCTATGATTAAACATTACTGGTAGAAATATTTTACAAGCCCTGTTAGTGGGAAACTAACAAAAACAGTTAAAAGGGAAAATATTTAGATCAGGAGGATAATATGAAAAAGCGAGGATTTTTAACCAAGCTTGTCATGGGATTTTTATTACTTATTTTAATAAGTCCTCTAATAAGCCAGGAATTTATATCCATTCAAAAAGGGGAAAGTTCTAATGATTATGGATACGATATAATAAAAGATGTTAGTTCAACAAACAACATTGTTGTTGTGGGTGCTACCGGATCATATAGTGTGTTTGGAGCATTAGATGCAATTATAACTAAATATAGGGTTTTATCGGGCCCCCCTTATCTTGCACAGATTTGGGCATATTCTTTTGGAAGCATGGAAGATGATTATTTCTTTAATGTTAAACAGGATGGATCAAATTATGTAATAGTAGGAGGTGCACATAAAAATTATAGTAATAACGAAGATATTTTACTTGTAAAGATGTCAAACACAGGAGGGCTTATTTTTAATAATGATTTTGACATTAATTCTGCTAATAAAGACGATGAGGCAAGGAAGCTGATTATTGATTCACAGGGCAATTACGTTATTGTTGGGCATACATTTGCAGTTGATGATAAGGGAGACATTTTGATTGCAAAATTTTCAAATACAGGAACACCATTATGGGCCATTGCTCTTGGAGAACCATCCATACGAGATATAGGAAGAGCTATTACAACTGATGGTCAAGGGAACTATGTAGTTACAGGTTATACGAATGATGGAAATAATCGGGATATTGTTATTGCAGTAATTAGCGATACAGGGGCAGTGATGAGTAGTAAACGACTATTTGCACCTGCTGAGGATTATCCATGGGAAATAGTTAATGATTCTGAAGATTCTTCTTATGTTGTGGCTGGCTGGACAAGGAGTTATACAGGGACTACGTCAAATAAGGCTAATTTATTAATCTTTAAAATTGATTATAATTTTACAAGAGTTAAAGCAAAAGTACTTTTTAGCAGTGATGGGCAGTCATATTACTCCGAAGCAGCCACAGCAATGGTTAAAATGCTTAATGGAGATTTTGTTGTAGGTGGATTTACGGAAAATTACTTAATTTCAAATTCTGATCCTGATGTAATGGTGGTTAGATTTAACAATAGTCTAAACCTCCTATGGTCTAAAATCTGGAATGAGAATGCATGTTGTTTTAGTCCTTCTGCAAGAGATGAGGTGGCTGCTATAAGCCCATTTACGATGTCAAATGGAGATATTGAATTTGTTGCTACAGGTTTGACTGCAAGCTTTAATAGCCTGGAAAGAACGGATATTTTTGTAACTGGATTTTCAGGAAGTAGTGATACGTGCTTTCAGAAGATTGCCCCTTCAACAGATACATTAAACTTTGATATACTGGAGTATGGAAGAGTTAAAAATCTTTATTTGTTAAAAAGACAAGTATATGCAGATTCAATTCTTCCTGCAGACTCCTTAATCTGTCCAAAGCTGGCAAGCAAGGTTGATAAAGATGATAAAACTGTACCGGAAGAATTTAAGCTTTTGCAAAATTATCCAAATCCTTTTAATCCTCAAACAACAATTACTTATTATATGCAGAATCAAAGCGAAGTTCTTCTGCAGATATTCAATTTAAACGGAAAACTTGTAAAAACTTTAGTAAATAAAAAGCAGAACAGAGGTAAATATTCCGTTAGATGGGATGCAACTGATAATGCCGGTAACTCAGCTCCGAGTGGTATATATATTTGCAGATTGCAAATTGGCAGGAAACTTCTTACATCAAAATTAATACTTTCAAAGTAAAAAATCAGTTATGGCAGGGTAGTAAAATTGCCCTGCCATAATAAACATCATAGGGATTTGAGTATTCTGACATACAGATTAATCATCCTCTTTGGTTAATAACAATATTTTTATTTGTTTCTTAAATGTGAAAATTTTGGGTAAAATCCCAAAAAAATGAAAAAATATCAACTATTTCTTGCTTCGCAAACGATTGCGTTGTATTTTATATGGATACTTTTCAGCAAAGTATTTTAAATTGAATAAAATTGTTTAATATAAATAACCCGGAGGAGAATATGTCTGAAAAACAAAAACCAGCACATCCGTATATACCAAATTCCGCTCCGAATCTTAAAAAGGCAATAATGGATGATTTGGGGATTAATGATATTGAGCAGCTTTACGAAGATATACCTGAGAAGCTCAGGTTCAGAGGAGAGTTAAAAATACCGGAGCCAATTTTATCAGAATTGGAAGTGAAAAAGCATGTTTTGAATATATTGTCTGAAAATGTTTCATGCGAAGATAACCTTAGTTTTCTCGGTGGTGGATGCGCTCAGCACTATGTTCCTGCTATTGTTGATGAAGTTGTAAACAGATCGGAATTTTTAACAGCATACGCAGGAGAACCTTATGAAGATCACGGGAGATTCCAGGCTCTTTTTGAATATCAAAGTCTGATGGCAGAGCTCCTTGATATGGATGTTGTGAATGTACCGACCTATGACTGGGGGCAGGCAGCAAGCACGTCAGTCCGAATGGCGGAAAGAATTACAGGCAGAGGTGAAGTGCTGATAAGCGAGTTTATTTCTGACGACAGATTCAAGGTAATAAAAAACTACTGCGAGCCTGTTATGAAAGTAAGCAGGTTTAAACATGATCCGTTAACCGGACAGATTAATATTAATGATTTGTCATCAAAAATAGACAAAAACACAGCATGTGTTTATTTTGAAAACCCTTCATTTTTCGGAATAATTGAAGAACAGGGTGATCAAATTTCAGAAATAATACACAAAAACGGTTCTATTATGATTGTAGGAACGGATCCCATATCACTTGGAGTTCTGAAACCCCCTTCTCATTACGGGGCAGATATAGTGTGCGGAGATATTCAGACCCTGGGTAATCACATGTATTTTGGGGGCTCTCTTGCAGGGTTTATTGCAACAAGAGATGATAAAAAATTTGTTGCGGAATATCCTTCCAGATTGTTTGGAATTGCTCATACTTCAGTTGAAGGAGAATGGGGATTCGGAGATGTTCTGTACGACAGAACCTCTTTTGGAGAAAGAGAAAAAGGGAAGGAGTTTGTGGGCACTGCTGCAGCACTTTACGGTATTGCAGCGGCTGTTTATCTCTCTTTGATGGGACCTGAGGGGATGAAAGAACTGGGGCAAACAATTATTCAGAGAGCGCTTTATGCAAAAAAACAGATTTCAGAAATACCGGGGGTAAAAATAAAATTCAATTCTGCAAATTTTAAAGAATTTGTTGTTGATTTTTCAGATACAGGCAAGGATGTAGAATATATTAATCAAAAATTAAGAGAGCTCGGAATTTTCGGGGGTCATAGTCTGGAGCCGAATTTCCCGGATCTTAAAAATTGTGCGCTTTATTGTGTTACGGAGATCCATTCCAAAAATGATATTGACCGGTTGGTGAATGAGATCAGAAACATTGTTTGAAAAGCATAATGATTTTTAATTGAAAGGAAGTAGTAATGAATATAAACAGAGAATCAAAATTACGTAAGAATTTTCATCAGGCAAAATGGGATGAAGAGATTATATTTCAGCTTCATTCAAAAGGGCAAAGAGGTGTAATACCTCCACAGACGGAAAAAGAGATTGAAAATAAGGTAGGAGACGGTGTTTCTTCTCTGCCAAAATCAATGAGAAGAGAAAATACGCCGGGGCTTCCGGAGGTGGGACAAATGAGAGTTCTTAAACACTTTCTGCGTCTTTCACAGGAGAATCTCGGTGCCGACTTAAACATAGACATCGGACAGGGTACCTGTACAATAAAATATAATCCCAAAATTAACGAGGTTATTACAAGATCTGAAAAAGC
>QNDG01000271.1 GCA_003645915.1 Candidatus Zhuqueibacterota bacterium
ATATCCTTTTAAGAGGTAAGTGCAGATCGTGTAAAAGCCCGATTTCTTTAAGATACCCGCTTGTTGAACTTCTGACTGCATTAATTCTGTTTGTTATTTTTTTAAGATATGGAATATCAGCGCATTTTCTTGTCTATTCTGTGCTTGTTTTATTCCTTATCCCGATAAGTATTATTGATATAGATAAGGGATTGATATTAAACAAGCTGACCTTTCCAGGTTGCATTCTGGGCATTTTTTTCGTACTTATATTTCAAATTGAAACATGGAAAAGTATGGCCCTCGGAGGAGTAGCAGGCGGAGCAGTCGTTTTTTTAATCGGGATTTTAGGAAGCTTTTTATTTAAAAAAGAAAGCATGGGAATGGGAGACGTAAAAATGTTAATATTAACAGGCATTTACGTTGGATTCCCCGGAGTACTTTTAGGGTTTTTTTACAGTATTTTTGCAGCCGCATTATTTATAGTAGCGGGAATGGCTCTGAAAAGATTGAAAATCGGAGAGACTATTCCTTTTGGTCCGTTTATTGCAATAGGAACACTTGTGCACATTTTGTTCGGAAAGTCAATAATAGCATGGTACTTAGGACTTTTTTAGAACATGTGTACGGGTGGGGTAAGGGAGATCTGATTAATGAGAATTGAAAGGAGTAACGACACAGCAGTTATTGCTTCTGAGGCAGATGGTTCTTATCAGGGAGCAGTTACAGAGACTCAGGTAAAGAAAAAGGTTTTGGTAGTAGATGATGATCCATTGGTAGTCAGGGTACTTCAGGAGCCGCTTAAAAAAGCAGGATACGAAGTTGAAGTTGCTTCTCACGGCCTCGAAGCCTTGCAGAAGGTAAAAGAGAAAAGGCCGGATTTAATAATACTGGATATTCTTATGCCTTTAATGGACGGGTTTAAAGTGGCAAGATTTTTAAAATTTGATAAAAGGTTCAAGGATATCCCGATAATTGTGTTAACGTCACGAGCAACTGAAGGCGAAAGAAAAATGGGAGAAAAAGTAGGGGCAAACGAATTTCTATACAAGCCTTTCAGACTGCCGCATGTTCTGGACGTAGTACAAAGGTATTTAAATGCTTAGTACAGTAAAAAATGTTGATTACAAGGTTGACGACAACACGAAGGCTCTTGCAAGGGCTCTTGTGGACAGCGGTTTTATATCTCTTGAGCAGGCAAAAAACATACTTGCACAGGTGAAAGAGAGCGGAGGTGAAAGTAAATTTGAACAGTTGTTAATTGATAACAACCTTGTAACCGAAGATCAGATTCTTGAAACCAAAGCGGCTTTGTGGAATGTACCGTACATAGATTTAAGTAATTATGAAGTTGATCCTGAAGTTCTGGATCTTATACCTGATAAAGCTGCCCGGCAGTATAAGTTTTTCCCTCTGTTCAGAATTGACGGAACTCTTCTGATTGCGATGTCAGATCCCAAAGATGTCAAAGTTATAGATAAAGTAACTCAGCTTACACAGCTTGAAGTATCCCCTGCTCTGTCATCAGGAAATGCTATTACTGAAGCTATTAATAAATATTATGGGAAGGCTGAAGAGGCTCCGCCTGAAGTAGCAGTATCAAATGAGGAACTTCAGGACCTTCTTGAAAGTATTGAATCTGAAACAGAAGAAAGCGAAGAAGAAACCAGCATTCAGGATCTTGAGAGACTTGCAGAAGAGGCACCAGTTGTAAAGATGGCAAACATGGTATTGATTCAGGCCATTGTAGAAGGAGCCTCTGATGTCCATTTTAATCCGGAAGAAAACGAGCTTCGCGTCAGGTTCCGTGTTGACGGAGTCTTGCGGGATGCTTTTCATCTTCCCAAAAATCTTCAGGAAGCAATTATCTCCAGAATTAAAATTCTCTCAAATCTTGATATAGCAGAACACAGAATACCACAGGACGGACAACTAAGACTTAAGCTGAAAGACGGCAGGGCAATTGATATTCGTGTTTCTACGCTGCCTTCGGCTTTTGGTGAAAATATGGTTCTCAGAATTCTTGATAAAAACGCAGCTTTGCTTAATCTTGAAAATCTGGGATATGAAGAGGACTCTTACAAAAAAATTATTGATATTCTTTCAAACTCATACGGGATTATGCTTGTTACAGGTCCTACGGGTAGTGGTAAGACAACAACACTTTATGCTGCATTAAACAGACTTTCAACAGTTGAAAAGAATGTAATTACTTTGGAAGATCCTATAGAATACAGGCTGCCTCTGGTGCGCCAGTCTCAGGTAAACCCAAAAGCAGGAATGACCTTTGCCAAGGGATTAAGAGCTATTCTCAGACAGGATCCTGACATTGTAATGGTTGGTGAAATTCGTGATTCTGAGACCGGTAATATTGCAATTCAGGCTGCTTTAACAGGTCACTTTGTTCTTTCCACTCTTCATACAAATGATGCATCAGGTGCAATAACAAGATTAGAAGAGATGGGTATTGAGCCGTTTCTTATTTCTACAGCTGTTCTTGGTGTAATGGCTCAGCGTCTTGTAAGAAAAATATGCCCCTTTTGCAAAGAAGAATACACTCCTGAATTTGAAGTTCCACAGAGAATTCTTGACATGGTTGGAATTGAGGATCAGTCTGAGCTTAAATTCTACAGAGGCAGAGGCTGCAGCAAATGCAGAGATACAGGATACAAAGGAAGAATTTCAATTATTGAAGTGTTTCCTGTAACAGAGAGAATAAGAGAGCTTATTTTAAAATCAGCATCTTCAGATGAAATTAAGAGAACAGCAATTGAAGAGGGTATGCACACTCTTCTTGAAGACGGCTGGATAAAGGTTTTAAAGGGAATTACTACTTACGAAGAGATAATGAGGGTAACAAACCTCGGGTAAAGTAAGATTTAAGGAGCAATGTTTAAATGCCGACTTTTGAGTTTAAAGCAATAACACCGACAGGCCAGATAGTAACGGATGTCATTGATGCTCCGAGTGAAAAGAATGTTACTCAGGATCTGCTTAAAAAAGGGTACAGGCTTGTTGCAATAAAACGGAAAAAGGTAACAACAGATTCCGGGAGCAGCTCTCTGTTCGGCAAAAAAATAAAGACAGAGCAGAAAGTACTTTTTATAAGACAGCTTGTAACTCTGTTAAGAGCAGGCGTTCCAATGCTTACTGCTCTTGAAGCTCTTAATAATCAGACAAGTAAGGAAATGAGTGAGATCCTCAATAAAATATATGTTGATGTAATGAGCGGAAAGAGTTTTTCTCAGGCCCTTGACCAGCACCCGAAAGTATTTTCAAAACTTTTTGTAAATTCCGTACGCGCCGGAGAATTAAGCGGATCTCTTGACGATGTTCTTGAAAGAATGGCTATGGTTCTCCAGCATGAAGAGGATACAAATAAAAAAGTCAAATCTGCAATGAAATATCCGATGTTTGTGATTTCTGCAATGTTTGTAGCAATGATAATTCTTATGACACAGGTTGTTCCGAAATTTGTTGACATGCTTGCAGGAATGGGACAGGAACTACCTATGATGACAAAAATATTAATCGGATTCAGCGATTTTATTCAGTCTTATGTGCTTTACATTGTGGGATTTCTGGCTGCAGGAGGACTCGGTTTTTATTTTACATTAAAAACTGAAAAAGGACGGTACTGGTGGGACGGCGTTGTGCTGAAAATTCCTCTTATCGGGCCTATTATTTTAAAAAGCGCAATGTCAAGATTTACAACAATGTTTGAAACTCTTAACAGAAGCGGTCTTCCAATTTTGCAGACTTTAAACACAATAGCTTCTGCAGTAGGGAATAAAGTTATAGAAGAAAAAATTAAAGAGGTCGCAGTAGGTGTTGAAAACGGACAGGGTATTGCAGGGTCAATGAAGAAATTTGACATTTTTCCAAAGATGGTTCTTTCAATGATTTCAATCGG
>QNDG01000272.1 GCA_003645915.1 Candidatus Zhuqueibacterota bacterium
CTGCATCGGCGCCCCGGTTTTTGGAATGATAGAATTAAGCAGTAGAATCATCGCTTTAACCATGATAATTAAATTTTCTTTACCCATTAATCATCTGCTTAATGTTGATTCCCCATGTATCAAGTTGTTGGGTCCTGTGATTTGTAATTAAGAGGGATTGTATCATTTGTGAAAAGATAGTAGATGTCAGGTGTAATGACAAAAATTTCCGGAGGGGCGGAATTGTATAAATGTTTTTCTATTTAATATACGGAGGAGTGTTATGAGAAGGAAAGCGATTTTTATCCAGGGTTTAATTTTATTACTAATCAGTCTTGTACCTGTACTGGCAGATGTAAAATTAAAAACCGAGGAAAAGGGCAATCTTCAGATATTTTCCATGCAGAACAGTAAAATTGAATGCTATGTAACTTTAAAACAGGGCAAAATTGACAATCAAAGATTCTCTGTCAACAGTAAATGGGCGGCTGATTCAGGCAGGAATCCTGTCAGCATTACAAGCAGCGGTGATTTTAATATTGACATAATGTGGACAGGGTGGTCAGGTCCGGGTATGATAAATAACGGCGAGAACCCTGTTCTTCTTACAAAAAAAGATTTTGTGCTGCATTCCTTTGAAAAAAGAGACAAGGAAACAGGAGAAAAAGAATTTGCTCTTTTGTTCAGAGGCACAGGTAATCCCTTTTTATTAAAAATAGTATATTCTCTTAAGCCCGGTGATTTTTTTGTAAGGCGAAGTATTGCAGTAAGAGACACTGTTTTCGGATACCATTTTCTGCGCTGGATGTGGCCTGAAAACGGCATAATCAAAGGCAATATAAAAGTAATAAAATCAGGAGGATTCGGACAGCCTCTTGCTTTTCTCAAAGGTAACGGAGGAGGATTTATCGGACTTGAATATCCTACTGCGGAAAACCATCTGAAAAAAGGATGCTCCGGTGTTTTTGTAAAGTGCGGACAGGAATTCGGCCAAAAAATTACAGACAAGTGGGTCTCTTCGGAAACTGTAGTTTGGGGATTAACTCCTGATAAGTATGTAAGAAACTGGTTTATGAAATATCTCGATGATGTCAGGGTTGCACCTTTAAGGCCCTATCTTTTGTACAATTCATGGTATGACGTACGTTCAAAAATATACACAAAGCGGCCTGAAGATGTGATGAATGAGAAGAATGTAATGCGTATAATAAAAGATTTTGAACGTGAGATGGTTAAAAAACGGGGGTTGAAATTAGATGCATTTGTTCTGGATGACGGCTGGGATGTTTATGAAAGCGACTGGCAGCTAAGAAAAGAGGAGTTCCCCAACGGATTAAAACCTCTGTCGGACGAACTGGCAAAGAATGGTACTGCTCTCGGGATATGGTTCGGGCCCACAGGCGGTTATTCCTACCGCAGAAAGAGAATTGACTGGATGAAAGCCCACGGTTACGAAACAGTAGGTGAGGACGGAAATGCATGGCACAGGGAGATGATGTGTCTTGCAGGCAGAAATTATAAAGCACTGTTCAAAAAACGGGTGACGGATTTTGTCAAAAACGACGGAATCGGATATTTTAAATGGGACGGAATTCAGTTTTCCTGTAATGAACCGGATCACGGCCATGCTGTGGGCATATATTCCAGAAGAGCTGTAATGGAGTCTGTTGCGGAAATGTGCAGAGCAGTGCGTTCTCTGCGTTCCGATATGTTCCTCAATATAACATCCGGAACATGGCTCAGCCCCTGGTGGCTAAAGTATGCAAACATGATCTGGATGCAGGGAGGTGATTACGGATTTGCAAATGTTCCTTCAATCAGTAAAAGAGACGCTGCAATTACGTACAGAGATCTTGTTCTTTTTGAAGATTTCGGTTTGAATAAATTCTGGTTTCCTGTTTCCAATCTTATGACTCACGGAATTATAAAAGGACATCTTCAGAAACTGGGAGGAGAGGCGGAGCCCATTGACAAATTTACAGACAATGCAGTTCTCTACTTTGCAAGAGGCGTTACAATGTGGGAACTCTACATCTCTCCCAACCTTCTGACAGATGCAGAGTGGTCAGCAATAGGCAAATCAATTAAATGGGCAAAGGATCGTTTCCCGATTCTGCAGAATACAGTAATGTTCGGAGGCAATCCCAATAAGAGAGAGCCGTACGGTTATGCACATTTTAAGGGAAACAGGGGAATTATTGCGGTCAGAAATCCAGACGTATTCACAAAGAGCATAGATGTAACTCTTTCTCGGGAAACAGGGTTGGAAAAGAACGCAGCGGATCTGGTTGTTGAACAGGTCTATCCGTTCAGAAAGATTTTACCGGTTCTCTACTCTTCCGGTAAAACCCTGACAATGTCTCTTGACGGATATGAAACAGCAGTGTATGAAGTTTATCCGGTATCGTGTGCAAAAAGACCTCTTTTGGCAGGAGTGATTTTTGAGGATGTTCTTAAAGATGACGGAACATATGTTATAAAGATTCTTGAAACAGGAGATCAGATACGGCTTTTAAATCCGGAATTTGTTCCGGATAATACAGAGTATAAAACAGAGAGCAGACCCTCTCCCCTTATTGTCCGGTCTGCTGAAATAAAGGGAGACAGAAAGAATATTACAGTGGATTTCAATCTAAATGACTCTGCAATTAATGCGGAGCTTGCTCTTCTTTTTGAGTACGAGGGAGCTACAAGAAAAGATGAGTACAGAATCACTGTCACAAAAAACGGGCAGGCTGTTGAACCGGAACAGAGAAAACAGGGAGGTATGTACCAGTGGGTAAAGATTCCTGTAAGTCCGGGTACCAATAAAGTCTGCTATACACTTCAAGAAAAGGGTAATCTAAAAAATAGCAGAGTAAGCGCATGGATTATTACAAATATAAAACCTGAAGTGCAGGAGGTTGAGTTCAGTCCGTTAAAAAAGGTTGTTCTGACACCAATGCCGCCAAAGAGTATTGCATCAGGACTGATTAAAAAGACAGTGTGTGTCGGGAACATCAGTATCAAATAAACTATAATAAGAGAATTAAGATCGGAGTAAGAGGAATGACTTTACAATTTGTTGACTGGATATCCATTATTGTGTTTTTTATAATTTCTCTGGCAATAGGAGTAATTGTTTCAAAAAGAGCAGGTAAAAGCGCTGCTGAATTTTTTGCATCAGGAAGAAGCATGCCGTGGTGGCTTCTCGGTGTATCAATGGTTGCAACAACATTTTCCGCTGATACTCCCAATCTTGTAACAGATATGGTAAGGCAGCACGGTGTTGCGGGCAACTGGATGTGGTGGGCCTTCCTTTTAACAGGTATGGTCACGGTTTTTATCTATTCAAAACTCTGGCGCAGGTCAAAGGTGCTTACGGATATTGAATTTTATGAACTCCGGTACAGCGGTAAAATGGCTGCTTTTTTAAGGGGCTTTCGGGCGCTTTATCTCGGAGTATTTTTTAATGTGGTTATTATGGCTACTGTTATGCTTGCTGCTATTAAAATCGGAGGAGTTATTATGGGGGTTTCTCCGGTTAAAACAGTTCTTGTAATGTCTGTTATTGTTGTGACATACTCTTTAATGGGGGGATTGAGAGGAGTGCTTATAACAGATTTTTTCCAGTTTATAATTGCAATGACAGGAGCGGTTCTCGCAGCAATAGTTGTTCTGAAACTTCCTCAGGTCGGCGGACTTTCAGGCTTGTTTTCCAATCCGAATGTCAGTTCAAAACTATCAATTCTGCCCGATTTTTCCGATACAACTCTTGTGATGACAGTGTTTATCATACCCCTTGCAGTTCAGTGGTGGAGCGTTTGGTATCCGGGAGCAGAGCCCGGAGGAGGAGGATACATTGCACAAAGAATGCTTGCCGCAAAAAATGAGAGGCATGCAGTAGGAGCAACA
>QNDG01000273.1 GCA_003645915.1 Candidatus Zhuqueibacterota bacterium
AAACTGGATCTGAAAAAAAAGATATTTTTATTACCGACAATTTCTGTTGTAATATTCCTGTTTATTTTTATTTCAACTGAATATCTGCACAGAAAGAGCGCAAAAGAAATTAATATGCTTAGCAGTAAGAATTTAAAAGAGAAAGCAATGTACACCAACCTCAGCAAAGAGCTGGATCATGTAAATCTACAGATTCTCAATAAGACTATAATAAGATCTAAAGATATAAGCGACGTTGTTAATAACAGCAGGAATTATATACTGAATATTATGGGTTCTGGCAAAGATACGGCAAACGAAATAGATTCCAATAAGATCCTTAATGATTTCAGGGAATTTTATTCTTTTGCAGAGATCGTTGCCAATGATGTAAAAAAAGGATACAGACAGAACAAACTTTATTCTGACCTGCAGATAATGACTGCTAAATATAAAGATATAAATTCCAACCTGTTGGCTGCTGTAGATAAAATAGATTTAAGAGTAGAGAATTCAATTAAAAAGATAAATGGGACGGAAAATGCGCTGTCCTTAATTATTGCATTAATTCTGTTCGGAGGCCTTGCAGTAAGTATCATTGTAGCAGTAAAAGTGGTAAAAGCAATTGCAGAACCTCTTAATATTGCGATATCCTGTGCGGAGCAGGTTGCGGAGGGCCATCTGAATATTGATATTCCTGAAATAGAATCAAATGATGAGTTGAGTTCTTTGCTGAAGAGTTTCAAACGTATGATTGTCAGTTTAAAAGAGTTGGCAATTCAGATAAAAGAGGCTTCCAACTCTCTTGCAGCATCTGCAGGACAGATTTCAACGTCAGTAACACAAATAGCTTCTGCTGCTGCGGAAACAGCTTCTGCTGCAACCCAAACCAATACTACAGTAGAAGAGGTAAGGCAGACAGCAATTGACTCTAACAGAAAAGCAAAACATGTTTCGGAGAGTGCTCAGAAGGCAGTAAAGATTTCACAGGCAGGTGAAAAAACCGTAGCTGAGACTATTGAAGAGATTAACAGAATTGAAAAACAGATGGAATCAATTGCAGACAGTATTATGCGTTTAAGTGAGCACGGTCAGGCAATAAGCAGTATAATCACAACAGTTGAGGATGTGGCGGAACAGTCAAGACTCCTTGCTGTTAATGCTTCAATAGAGGCTGTTAAGGCGGGCGAACAGGGTAAAGGATTTGCGGTTGTTGCACAGGAGGTAAGAAGCCTGGCCGAGCAGTCAAAACAGGCAACCAACCGAATAAGAAATATTCTGGATGAGATCCAGAAAGCAACAAGTGAAGCTGTAATGAAGACAGAACAGGGGAGTAAAGCAGTTAAATCAGGAGTGGAGCAGTCACTTAAGTCAGGGGAAACTATCCAGAGACTTGCAAACAGTGTAGCAGAGGCTGCTCAGGCTACAACTCAGATTGCAGTTTCAAGCCAGGAACAGACTGTAGGAATGGATCAGGTAGTTTCAGCAATGGAGAGTATAAAGCAGGCTAGTAATCAGAACGTGGCTGCAACCAAACAGGTGGAAACTGCTGCTCAGGATCTTTATAAACTTGGCCAGACATTAACAGAGATAGTAAAGCTTTACAAGATATAAAATATTTTTCATAAATAACACATAGGTGATTTAAATGCAGATTAATGACCCGGAATTTTTCAAGCAAATTCTTTCAATGTTCAAAATGGAATCTAATGAGCATCTTGAAACAATTGTAAGCGGTATGGCAAAGTTGAAATCCGGTGCATCCGGTGAAGAACGGAAAGAGATTGTTGAAACGGTTTTCAGAGCTGCTCACAGCTTAAAAGGAGCCGCGCGTACAGTGGGGATATCAGAGCTGGAAGAGGTTGGACAGGATTTTGAAAGAATTTTTTCCATGCTTAAACAAAAGGATGCTGCAATATCTGCTGATATCTTTGAGATATTTGATGTTGCAAAGGAACAACTTAAAAAATTAATTGAATCTGTTGACGATGACGGAAAAGTCAATGCTGACAAGTCAGAACTTACAAGATTAATAAGTCAGATGCAGGAACGTATAGTGCAGTTAAATGCATAAATTTCGAGTGATTATGTTAATAATTAGTTCCTGCCGGATCAATTAGGAGAAGCAATGAAGAATGATGATGATTTCCTGAAAGAACTTCTTTCAATGTTTAAGGTTGAAGCGGAAGAGCACTTAAAAACAATATCTTCAGGATTGGTTGATCTTGAGAAGACTACCGGAAAAGACAGAATAAAAATTCTTGAAGTTGTATATCGTGAAGCACACAGTTTAAAAGGAGCAGCACGTGCAGTAAATCTTATTAAAGTTGAACAGTTATGCCAGTCTCTTGAAAGTATTTTTGCACTTCTTAAAAGGGACGAACTGGAAGCAACAAAAGAAATTTTTGATGTTATGCTGGATGCTGTTGATGTTGTTTCTGAAGCTGTTGAATCTCCTGATTCCATTGATATTACTGAAATGAGAAATAAACTTGAGAGTATAGAAAAATCTGCCTCTGAAAATAACAAAAAAAACAGTACCGATAAAAAAAACGAAAGCAAAAACGACCTGAATAAAGAGGACGAAAAGAAGTCTGCAGTGATAATAGAGCAGGGAAATAATATTGTAAGTGAACAAAAGCAAAAGATTGAAAAAAAACCTGAACCTGATAGAAAAGAGGAACCTGCCGTAAAAAGCGTACCCCGTTCAGAGATTAAGTCAATTTTTTCAGAAACAGTCAGAATACCAACCACAAGACTGGATTCAATACTTCTGCAGATAGAAGAGATGGTTTCTGCAAAACTTGTTACAGGTCAGGTAACAGACGATTTAAAAACCATGCTTGTTGAGATTGATGTGTGGAGAAAAGAATGGGAAAAGATTTATACTGATATTAAAAGTGGTGACACTGACAGCAGAAGAAGCAGGATGTTTGTTGAGGGCGAAAGTGAATTTTTCAACTGGAATTTCCATCAGATTAAGGATATTGATGATAAACTGATATATATCTATAAAATGGCAGAGTCCAATTTCCGTCAGATAGGAAGCATGATTGACAATCTTTTATCGGATATGAAATCTCTTTTGATGCTGCCTTTTTCAACATTACTAAAAATGGTTCCCAAGGTGGTAAGAGATATTGCAAGGGATCAGGACAAGGATGTTGAGCTTATTATGAGAGGAAGCACTACTGAAGTTGACAGAAGAATTCTTGAAGAGATTAAAGATCCTCTTGTTCATCTGCTGCGTAACTGTATAGATCATGGAATAGAAAAGCCTGAGGAAAGAATTAAAGCTGGTAAACCGGAACAGGGGACAATTTCAATTTCCATAAGCCAGATTGAGGGGAATAAGATTGAAATAGTTGTTCAGGATGACGGAAGAGGTATAGATCCCGAAGCTGTTAAAAGGACAGCTGTTCAGAAAAGAATTATCAGTGAGCAGGCTGCCAGAAATCTGACAAGAGATAAAGCAATTGCCCTGATTTTTGAATCGGATCTTTCCACAAGTCCTATAATAACGGATATTTCGGGAAGAGGATTGGGCCTTGCAATTGTTCGTGAAAAAGTTGAGAATCTGGGCGGTATGATTCAGCTTGAAACAGAAGTGGGTAAGGGCACAATGTTCAGAATTGTTCTGCCTGTTACTCTTGCTACATTCAGAGGGACTCTTGTTGAATCCGGTGGAAGAAGTTACGTTATACCGACTTCTCATGTTGAAAGAGCTTCAAGAATATCAGTAAAAAAGATAAAAACCGTTGAAAACAGAAGAGTTGTTACTATTGATAATCAGATTATTTCTCTTGTGCATTTAAGTGATATTCTCGGGATAAGGAATGATAGCGGGGATTCGGAAGTTTCCGACTCAGTACAATTTTTAC
>QNDG01000274.1 GCA_003645915.1 Candidatus Zhuqueibacterota bacterium
CAACTGGAGTGCAGCTATAGGCGGAGCCAATGAACATTACTGGACAGATGTTGCAGTAACATCTAACGGAAAAATAATTGTAACCCTCTCTCAGGACGGGTATTATCCCAGGCAAAACAGTAATTATACGTACACACAGGCTCCCGGCGTTTATATTTCTACTAATGACGGAGTATCATGGACGAATATTACCCCTGTCACATTTCCGGATCAACACAGTAGAAGTGTAATTGCATGTGCACCTTCGAATTCTGATATATTTTATGTTCTGACTAATACAGGAAGCAAGCTAAGCGGTGGTGAGGACGATGTCCGCCTTCATAAATTTGATCTCGGAACCAATTCAAAAAGCGACTTAACAGCTAATCTTCCTGCCTTTGAAAAAGATCAGGATATTGACACTCAGAGTAGTTATAATATGGTTATGGCTGTTAAACCGGATAATGAAAATTTTGTTCTTGTCGGAGCGACGAATCTTTACAGATCCACAGACGGTTTCTCTTCTCCTCTTGATAAATACAATACAACTGCCAAAACAGCATGGATAGGCGGATATTTTTATGGTGACGATTATTTTATGTACCCAAATCTCCATCCTGACCAGCATGCAATTGCATTTGATCCTTCAAATCCAGACGCAGTATGGATCGGACATGACGGTGGTTTAAGCTACACAAACGACATTACAAATACAAGCTACACAACCGAATTCCCCTGGGTAAATAAAAATAACCGTTATATTACAACTCAATTTTATACTGTTGCAATTCCAAGAGCAGCAGGCAATTACCACATTATGGGAGGAACTCAGGACAATGGTACTCCTGCCTTTACCTATAACACCATTCCTTCCGCTATATCGCATGATATGAGTTCAGGAGACGGCAGCCACTGCTATTTTGGTGAGAACTACTACTTTTCTTCTTACCAAAACGGCAGTATTATCAGAGCAAACTATAATGCATACGGGGACCCTAACTCTGCATTTGAGTATCCTCCCGGTACAGAATGGACAAGTATTACTCCTCTTGGAGCCGAAAACCAACTATTTATTAATCCTTTTGCTGTTGATCCCTATGATGAAGATGTAATGTTCTATCCTGCAGATTCATCAATGTGGAAAAACAATTCTCTTTCACAGATTCCCAACTGGCTTAACGATGGTACTGATGTAGGCTGGACAGAACTTACATCTCTTGCTGCGCCGTCAGGTTATTATTTTACAGCTCTCACATTTACTGACCAAAATCCGAAACACAGACTTTATTACGCTGCATCATCCAATTCCGGAGCCCCCAAAATTTACAGGCTTGACAATGCAAATACAGCAACATCCGGCGCTACAGATATCTCAATACCTGCGGCTCAATACGGATCATATGTTCATGACATTGCAGTTAATCCCCTGAACGGAGATGAGATCCTTGTTGTTATGTCAAATTATGACATAACAGGAATATATTATTCAAACAACGGAGGTTCATCATATACAGCAGTTGAAAATAATCTTGCCGGCACAACAAGCCTGCCAGGACCATCAATAAGATGCGCTGCAATTCTGCCTCAGGCATCTGGTAATCCTCTCTATTTTGTAGGAACAAGCACAGGATTATATTCGACAAACAGCTTCTCGTACATATGGACACAGGAAGGTGCATCTTCCATTGGAAATACAGTTGTGGAATCAATTGATTCAAGACCGTCTGACGGGAGAGTTGTCATAGGAACCCACGGAAGAGGTGTTTTTATTGCTGATATAGGCGGTACTGCTGTAAAAGATATAACAGGCCAGGTAATTCCGGAAACACCTGTATTAAACCAGAATTATCCGAATCCGTTTAATCCTGTTACAACAATATCATATTCAATTCCTAAAACAGGACATGTAACTCTTACTATTACAGACATTAACGGAAGAATGGTAAAAACACTTGTGAACAGCAGACAGCAGAAAGGAACGCATAAAATAAAATTTAATGCGTCAGATATGCCAAGCGGAGTGTATATTTACACATTGAAAACTCCTGAAACTACAATGGCAAAACGGCTTACGCTTATTAAATAGTAAAGATTCGGACATTATTCAGTTACAGGGGCAGAGAAACTGAAACTCTGCCCCTGATTGTATGAAATACAAATTAAAACAGATTAATTGTGAAATCTCATGAATGCGAAAAAAAACAACGTAAACAGGGACAGGATAAACACTGCAGATAATAACCTGAACAACAGGCCGGCTCCGGAAAATTATGATATAATTTTTACAGGACAGCTGCTCGGCAATAAAACTAAGCAGCAGGCTGAAAAAGCCCTGAAAAATATCTTTAAGAAAGACGACGATTTTGTAAAAAAACTTTTTGCCAAATCTCCCTTTATACTAAAAAAAAATACTCCGAGACAAAACGCCATTCAAATTCAATCTGTTTTTGCAAGAGCAGGACTTGAATGCATAATAAAACCTTCAGTATTAAATAAAAATACATCCAATATAAATCAGGAAAATATAACAGTTGAACAGGCAAGAAATATCCTGCACAAATCATTATTAACAGAAGGTGAGGAAATAAAGACCACTGCCCGCGCTCTTGTTAATTTTGAGCTTTTTATCCGTATATCCGTTGCCATGCTTTCATCGCTTCTTATATTCGGATTATTTTCCGCTCCTAAACGTATTATCGGATATATTGCAGAAAAAATTGAAATTAACGGACAAAAACTGGATTTTGATAACAGACTTGCTCTTTTCGTACCTTCTGTGATCATTTTTGCAGGCTCATATCTGTACATTTTAATAACGGGTCTGATATGTAAAGCATTTTACACTGTATTTTTAAAAGGTATAATTATAAGCGCCGCGGTATTCTTTTATCCGGTCATACCCGGGATTGCTTTCCTGATATCTGTAAATATGACAATACAGGGGACTACTCTAAACGGTTTTGCAATAGGAACAGCTCTTTTTGATAACAATCCTGTATCTATATACAATTACATTAATAAAGACTACAAAAAAGTATACTTCTACGGTCTGCTTATGATAAGCTCGCTTTTTGGTTTTGCTCCTGTACTTATATCATATTTTTTTAAAGAGTGGTTCGGAAGTTTTCAGATACAAGGCAGAAAATATCTTATTAAAATGCCGTGGGATATTGTTATTTTAGGATCTATCTTTAACTTTCTTACACTTGGCATATATATTTTCAAACTGATTCCTGATATTCATTTAAGACTGCACCAGAACAGCTACTGGGCAGATTCAAATCAAACATAAAAACTGTCCGCACCTTATAACAACCTGATTTTAAAACCTCTATTTTCCCCTTTTTTTTATGGATAGAATAATTATATTTATTGTGAGCTTTTTATATTGTAATACTTTTATTCTGAATTAAACATGGAGATTTTTACAGGTATGGAAATATACGTTTTTGCTGTAATCATTCTGATTATTTTTGCTGTTTCAGATCTTGTTGTCGGTGTCAGTAATGACGCAGTAAACTTTCTGAATTCAGCAATAGGGTCAAGAGTATCTTCAAGAAAAGTGATTTTAATACTTGCAAGTCTCGGTATTTTTACAGGAGTTATTTTTTCCAGCGGAATGATGGAAGTTGCAAGAAAGGGCATTTTTCATCCACAGTTTTTTACAATGCCCGAATTACTGATTATATTCCTTACTGTAATGTTTACTGACATCATCCTTCTTGATACATTCAATACTTACGGTCTGCCCACATCCACTACAGTATCGATTGTTTTTGAACTCCTTGGAGGCGCTGTTGCAGTATCAGCTTTAAAAATTATTAGAATGAATCACAGTCTGTTTGACCTTACCCACTACATTAATTCAAGC
>QNDG01000275.1 GCA_003645915.1 Candidatus Zhuqueibacterota bacterium
AAGACATCCCCAAAGCTTGGCAAAAAGCTGTCTCTGAAGCAGGCAGAAACGATCTTGTGTGCGGTGCAGGTTCAATTTACTTTATAGGCGAAATTCTGCATGCACTTCATAATCAAAAAACCTGAATTTACTCCTCTAATTAATTTGAAGCCTGCTGACTAAGTACCTTCCTTTATCATCTCTTCCTGTATTTGCAAACATAACACCCGGAGAACCTGTATCAGGATCGTGAATTGCAAGTTTCACATCATATAACCCGGAAGACAATCCTTCCGGGATATTTACTGTGACATCGAATGTCTCTGTTCCGGGCAGCCATTTTCTGATATCCGTATCCAGTCCCTGCATAAGCGCTGTTGTACTACTGGAATCTGTAAGATAAAAAACCAGAGGCCATTCAAAATAGAAGGGAGCAACACCCTGGTTCTCCACCTCAATATGAACAGCGAGATTATCCCCTTTTTCTATGCTTGATTCGTGCTCAACCTTCCTCAAAACAAGGCGGTAACCAAGCTTCTTATGAAGCTTATCAAGATTTTTTTTGTGCTCATCTGACTGAGGCTCTATAGCGCCTCCAGCCGAACCGATAAATGACCAGTGTGTTTTTTGTATAAATTCATAATTCAACTGAAATCTTTCGGTTGTACCCTGTATTGCCCCCCAGTCTGATCCGCAGAATTCTCCGGTAATAATAGCTGTTTTCCACACCCTGTCATTAAGTGTCGGGTCGATTCCGTTTAAACTCTCAAGATACCAATCATTGGAATCCTTTGTTCCAAGACAGTCATTACGAATTCCGCCACCATGATCAACAACGTATTTGGTTGCAAAATCATCATCAAAAGCAATAACCTTTGCCTTTGTAGGAAATGCCTCAAAAGAGTCATCCAGTATTTTCTTTTTTGTTGCCTGAGTGGCTGCAAGAGAATCATTTAAGTAAACATGCCATTCTCCCCAGAACCCGTACGATCCTATATCAATCCATGCAACACGGGGATCTTTGTCGTAACGGTTTCCCAGTGCCATGATAAAATTGTGGTGAGCTGTTAGAAAGTCAGGGTTATCCCAATCCGGTGCCAACCCGTTTTCACCGTCAATTGAATAGGGACGCATTCTCACACCCTTGTCAATCAGCCACTGAGGTGTATCGTCATGTCCTGAGCCCGGTATGGCTGCAGATATTCTGAACCCTACTCTCTTTCCTGTTTGTGCAATATTGCCCCAGTCCTTTTCAAGACGTGCCCAGTTATAAACTCCCTCATCAGGTTCAATATCACTCCAAGAATAAGTAGCTTCCTGCAATTTTACTTCGTACACAGGATTTACATCACCCACCCACGGAGCAAACCCCTTAAACGGATTCGGCAGCACATCACTGATCTCCTGCAATGTCACGGAATTATCCGATTCATTGGGAGATTTTTTTGCACATGAAAATACAATAGCAGACAAAAATACAATCAAAATAAACCGAAAAGATTTAATCCTTAGCATAAATCATTCTCCAAAATATTAAATTAGCTGAAATCGGGGAAATCTTTTTAATAAATAACGCATAAAAGACTTTACGAACGAACAGGGTGTTTGATTAACGGATTACTCCAACATGATTTTATCATGCGTTAATCGGTAAACTAAAAATAAACTTCGTGTGTAACAAGCACTCTCATAAAGATAAAAATTTATAAAGACTGTTTTATTAACAAACGGCATTTTAATACAAACTTTCAGTGCCGGACAGATATCTTGATAAAGCTGATCCGAGAGACGACAACCCTTCAATAGAGCTTTTCTTCAAATACTGCCGCAGATAAAATCTGAATTCGCAATAATATAAATTACGTCTGCAACATTAATATATTACATCAAAAACAATAAACATTTTATCCGGAATTCATCTCCCTCCATATTTTTATCAGATTTAATGTTGATGAATCATGATTTCCGGAAATCTTTTCTCCTTCCATGTCTTTTAAAATTGTTTTTGCCAGGCTTTTGCCAAGCTCAACCCCCCACTGATCAAAACTGAAAACATTCAATATCACACCCTGAACAAATACTTTATGCTCATACATTGCAATTAATGAGCCCAGGGTCCGCGGATTAAGCTCCCTGAACAAAATAGTATTTGTAGGCCTGTTGCCTTCAAAAACCTTATACGGCAAAAGAACTTCAATCTCATCTCTGCCCATACCTGCTCTCTCTAATTCTTCTCTTACCTCTTCTGCGGTTTTTCCGTTCATCAATGCTTCTGTCTGAGCCAGAAAATTTGCAATCAGTTTTCTTTGATGATCTTCTTCTTTGTAAATACTATTTGCACCTGCAATAAAATCGCACGGCACCATTTTAGTCCCCTGATGAAGGAGCTGAAAAAAAGCATGCTGGCCGTTTGTACCTGGCTCACCCCATATTACAGGCCCTGTCTGATATGTAATTTTATCTCCCTCCCTGTCAACGGATTTGCCGTTGCTCTCCATATCAAGCTGCTGCAGAAAGGCAGGGAATCTTTCAAGATGCTGGCTGTAAGGAAGAACAGCATGGGTTTCCGCTTTGAAAAAATTGTTATACCAGATTCCGAGCAGCGCCATTAAAACCGGAATATTTTTATCAAATGCAGAGTTTTTAAAATGCATATCCATTGCATACGCGCCTTCGAGAAGCTCTGAAAATCTGTCAAAACCTACGGCAATTGCAATCGGAAGACCTATTGCAGACCAGAGAGAGTATCTTCCCCCAACCCAGTCCCAGAAACCGAAAACATTCTCCGGGTTAATTCCGAATTTTTTAACTTTGTCAATGTTTGTTGAAACTGCTGCAAAGTGATAATATACTGCATCCTGTCCCAGAACATCGGAAATCCAGCTACGAGCATAAAGCGCATTGGTCATGGTTTCCAAAGTAGTAAATGTTTTTGAGGCAATAATAAAAAGCGTGGTTTCAGGGTTAAGTCCATTTAATGTGTCAACAATATGAGACCCGTCAATATTTGAAACAAAGTGCACCTTAATATCAGGTATGTGAAAAGGAGTCAAAGCCTTAGTTACCATTGCAGGCCCCAGATCGGAACCGCCAATACCTATATTAACAACATCTGTAAATTTTTTCCCGGTAGAGCCTTTTAAAACCCCGGAGATTACTTTTGTGCTGAAATCTTTCATCTTTTCCAGCACCCTGGTAATTCCCGGCATAACATCTTTGCCCTCAACAAAAACAGGTACACTGCTTCTGTTTCGCAGGGCAGTATGAAGCACTGCTCTTTTTTCGGTCTGATTAATCATGTCACCGGAAAACATCTTCTCAATACTATCTTTTAAGGAAATCTCATCACAAAGTTGAATAAAAGTGCTCTTTATCTGTTCATTAATAAAGTTCTTTGAATAATCAAAAACAATATCCTCAAAAACAATGTGGAATTTCTCAAACCTGTCCCTGTCCTCCTTAAAGAAATTTTTTATCTGCAGATCTTTTACAGACCGGTACTGTTTTAACAGTTCCGCCCATGCTTTTGTTTTTACAGGATTTTTACTTGTTAACATAAAATATCGCCCTCTTTTGGAATTCTGTTGATATATAAAAGCTGTTTTTGTATTTTAGTATAATAATTTCACCGGTAATTTGCAACCTGACAAAATAAAAATTCGCAACAATACGGAGTAATTAAAATAAAGCAGGCCGTACCGGGCCGGGGAGCAAAACATGAAAATTTCCAATATTCTTAAAAAATCCTCTGTAATTACTCTGATTTTCATACTCTCTTTTTCAACCGGAAGTTTTGCGAAACATTTCACTGTTCCAAAGGTCATAATCTACTGCAGGTTATCTTCTGACGGAACAATGCACAT
>QNDG01000276.1 GCA_003645915.1 Candidatus Zhuqueibacterota bacterium
ATTTTCCTAGAGCTCCATTGGGGATAAGTCTGTCAACGACCTGAGATCTTTCAGTTCCAGGCATTTTATAATCAGATACAAACCTCTCCCATCCAAAAGGAGGCTTAAACTGTCCCATTCGTAAGTTGAGTGATTTTGAAAAGGAGTAATTCAGGTAAGCATCAAGAAGATAAATATTATTATCAGTAGAGCTGCTGTTGCCTGTTTTATAAATAATGCCTGTATAAAAATTAAACCTGGAATTTATTTTGCCCTTTGCAATCAATTTAAATCTTCTCAGACTGATATTGTAATTGGAGTTATTTTCAGAAAAAACAGACGTATGTCGGGCCTGGAAATAACTTATTAAGTGTATCCTGTTTTTTGATAAAGACTGTGCTCTGCATGCCGGTGCTGCTGAGGTCAAATACAAAATAAACAGAAGAGTGTTTACAAGTGTTAAGTTTCTCATTGGTTTTTCCCGTTTTTTTAACTGGAAGAATCCATAATGTTAGTTGAAAATTGCATATAGAAAGAATAGTAAATCCTGTAATCCATTCATATGGAACGATAGATTGGTTTGCTTTCAAGTTCGTCTAAGGTCTCAATCAGACGGGGCTTACGTTTATTTGTTTCCCGTAATGATTGTATATATTGCTTCCATTCGTTAGTTTTTTTCTGTCTTTTTAGCAAAGATTTTATTTTTTTAAGATATATGGCTGCAGTTCTGTATTCTTTTTTACCTGTTTTTTTAATATGAATCTCAGCTATTTGTTTCCAAATAGTAATGGATTTATCGGGGTAGTGATTCATAACAGCTGTAGCGACACTGTCATGCAGATTCTCATCATTCCAACCCCATGTATTTTTGCTTGTATAAAGTTCGTACCAATGAATAATCTCTTTTACGTTTTTTTCATGAATTGCGATTTCTATTAGAATATCATATCTTGGGAAAGACCAATAATATTTTTTCCCCGGTTTCATTAAACCTGTTACAGGGAGGGGCCATTTTTTGTTTTTTACTGAATCATCCCAGGCATCGGGCCATGTTCCGCTTTCGAGAAAATGTATTGATGCTTTTCTGACTTCTGTCCAGCAGCCGGCTTTCCGAGCGGGCTTTTCAATTTCCTTAAAGCAAGAAAGGGAAGGGTCAAGAAAGAATCGCTCTGCTTTAATAGCAGCCACATAAGCCCAGTCTTTGCTTTTTAATTTTATTTTTTCCATTTCATGTATGAGAGCACTGGCAATTCCGGGCAATCTGTCTTGCGTGGCATTATATCCTTTCCGGATCCAGGTTTCTGCTTCTTTTGTTCTGCCTGCTTCAATAAATAAACGAACTATTCGCGGATAATTATCAGTGTTTTCTGCCTCGGTCATACAAAGTGGAATTATTTCTTTTTCTCTGCCGGCATTCTGTAAAGCTTCCATAATGTAGTCAACTAACCTGTCGCGTGTAAATTTATCATGAAATTGTTCACTATTTTTGGGTAAAGGCATATCTTGCAACCGTTTCAGCAGTCTGTCAGCCAAAGCGCTCCATGAGCTCTGATCAAATGTTTTTTCCCAGAATAAATCAATGTCTGAGCATAGCCAGTATTGATCATTAAGACTAAAATTTATGGCTTTCTCCATTTTGTCAACATCTGGCATTGAACAGGCCGAAAGAGCCTGGAAAACAACCTTCAAACAATTTTCTATCTCCATTGCTGTTGCCCCGTCATCATTTGAACGTCCAACCTGCTCTGTACCTTTTTTAAACAGAAACTCTCCTAATTTAAGCACTTCATCCGAATATCCTGCATTAAGAAGTTTTGTTAACCCCTTTTTTATGTATGAGTAATCAGCTATATGGCCACTTCTGTTCCACCCATCCCACCAGCAATCTTCACTGCTGACATATTCTATCTGTTTATGTATTTTTTTAATAAGTGATTCATCTAATGTCATTGGGGAGGATACTGAATTAATGTGCCAGTCATTGGTAATGTCCGGATACATCTCGGAAGCATTAATTAGCATTTGTATTAGTTCTTTTTTGCTTTTTGTTTTTAACAGATGTTTAATTTTTTCTTTATCGTAGGTGAGTTTTTCCTCATAATCATTAAAATCATTATATTCTTCATCATTTTTATCAAGAAGCTGAAGCCTGGGATCATTGGATTTAACAATAGGTACAGTATGATTTTTTTTCAGAGTAACAAGGAATTCAAGTATCAGAGCTACTGCATGTTTGCAATTATCCCAATATGGGCATGTGCATTGAGATTCAATTATACCGTTTTTAATGGAAACAGCAGTAGCATACGTATTAGTTCCATGTACCCATCCAACAATTTTTCCGTCTTCAGTCTGCCCTATATCGCTGACATAACCGTTTTTTTGATATGATTTACCACGGCTGACGATTTTTTCCCCTGCCCAGTTTTCCAGGTCCATAAATGTTATTTCTTTGAGTTCATCAAAAAATGAGTTCGGCATAGTTATATCTCACTAATATTTTGCATGATTTAAAATATGTTTAGCAACGTCAGTCTGAAATTTATAATAATTCACGGAAAAGTCAAGAAGAGAAAAACTGCATCAGAATGAAAAAGTCCTCCCTGATTCTGCAAACAGGGAGGACTTGAAGTTAATATTATTTATTTATTTTCAAAGCATGGAATACAAACAGGTTTGCCGTCAACCATCCTCGCAGTATTTTCAAATACAATCTCGCTGCATATGCTGCATTCATGCCAGTTGAATGTGCCTTTAATTTCCTTAAAATCGGAATCATTTACTTCTCCTACAATAAAGAGATCATTTTCATCAGCTTTTAGGATGTTTTCCAGCATTGGATTTAAAACATCGGGAGGAATGTCCTTTGGCGCTACTCCTTTTTTCCTGAGCTGTACGAATTCGGAATTCAGCCCTTTTTTCTGAAATTCAGGATTCATAGTAATTCTTACTTCCTTTTTATTTTTGAGGTCAATAAGAGTAATTGCATTTTTACCGTAATTTTTCTTTTCAACATTTCCTTTTCCGTAAGTACACCCTGTTGCAACCATTACTCCGTCCAGAAAACATGCAGTAGCATGAGCCGGGCCGTTCTCGCAGATCAAGTACAACTCTTTGTTGCTTGCGCGCTTTACACCAAGTTTTTCCATAGCTGTTAAACCTGCTCTGTAGCCGATTGGCATTGCAGGACACCTGTGTCCGTGAAATTCAAATGCCCATTCAGGAATCTTAATCATTTGTAAAACCTCCTTTTGTTTTTTTTAAAGTACGTCTTTTATTATTAACAGTGCAGCAACACCAAGAAGCACAAAACCAAAAATAAGTTTTATGGATCTTGGTTTTAACTTGCCTGCCATTAATCTTGATCCTATACGGCTGCCGATGAATACCGCTGCAACTGATAACCCCCACATCAGCCAGTCCGGATGTGCAGCCAATGCAATGTGGGAGATAAAACTGGACGTGCCTGAGAAAGTTATAACCACTGCTGAAGTTGCTGCAGCCAGCTTTGTATCCAGTCCCATTATAAAAAGAAGAGGAACCACAAAACTGCCGCCTCCTCGTCCTATCAGTCCTGCAAAAAAACCAAGTACACTTCCTCCAATAATTCCGATTACCAGTTTTTCAACAGAAGAGAGATCTCCCTTTTTAGGTTTCCATCCGCTTAACATCAGAATAGCTGCAAGAGCTGTGAAGACTGCAAATATAAGAATTACCGGTTTTGTAGGAAGCCCGACATTTACCCATGCTCCAAGAGGTGCAAAGAGCAGCATACATGCACCAAAAGGAAGTGCAATTTTCCATTGTATCATACGTTTTTTACCGTATGTAACAGCAGCTGTTGCGGAATTAACCACATTAA
>QNDG01000277.1 GCA_003645915.1 Candidatus Zhuqueibacterota bacterium
ATCACAAACTACTATTTCATTGTTATCTGTTACAATAAAATCCGATGGAGAATATAGTTGGCTGTTACGCTCTGCACCAATCCCGCCAAACTGATAAACAGGCTTAAGTGTAATTTGTTTAACACTCTGCCCGAATAACACATAAGCATTTACAATACAATTAATTAAAACTATGACCAGCGCTGTTTCACGCTTTCCCATTTCGTCTCCATATAATTTGAAATTTGAACATTTTTAAACTTATGATATTTTCAAACACTAAACCAACCCTCCATGGCCAATATCACCTCTTCCCCCTTGGATGGAAATTTGACATGAATTTTAATACGGATGCATTATTTACTTAAGTACTATAATGTAATTATTGTCTTTTGAAAAGTAAAAATTAATCTGCTCATTGTCAAGTAGTTTATTGTTACTTGTTTACTGCAAACGTTTGAGATATGTAATTAATTTTATTGGCATGAACTATTTTCTGCAATTCTTAATCAAAAACCAGATAAATCCGTAATTCCGTATATTTAGTATCCTGCAGCATGTAATCTGTTTAATAAACCAGACCCTCTTTTATCAGCAAATTACCATCTCTTTATTCTTCTCGGAAATAATCCTGACAAAATCCGATCATTCTCATCACTATTAAAAAATTTTATTATCCATTTATCGTAATCGCTCATTTTCTCAAAAAAAAACAGGTGTTGCCCAATTAACAGAGCAACACCTGTTTGAAATATCTTAATTTTTCCGAATAATTAAAACTACTTAAAAAATATCTATTCCTCTTGCAAGAGCTGCTTTTCCCCTGTAATCAGGAAGAAGCAGAGGAGACTTTCTGTCAGTCTCTATTTTTGCAGACTTCAATTCGTCAACATATTTTTTAACGTGTTTTAATCCGGGCTGACCTACATCCACTCCCTTTTTAACATATTCAGCTGAATGCACACCTGCTCTTCTGCCGAATACCATACAATCTAAAGTGGAATTTCCCATAAGCCTGTTTTTGCCGTGAACACCACCGGAAATTTCTCCTGCAACAAATAATCCTTTAATATTCGTTGAACCCTCAGGATCTGTCTCAATTCCACCGTTTTGATAGTGAAGTGTGGGGAACACAAGTACAGGATCTTTAATCATGTCAATTCCGAATCTCTGAAACATTCTCACCATTGCAGGGAATGCTTTCTCAGTAGCACCCGGACCGTTTAATATATCTATCAAAGGAGTATCCAACCATATACCTTTCATTCCTGTCGGAGTTTTAACACCGTTTTCACGTATATAGCACTCTCTGATAAATGAAGCAGCTTCAACATCTCTTGGTTCTAACGGAAATACAAACTCCTCCCCGTCTTTATTAACAGGCTGAGCCCCGCTTGTTCTGAGTTTTTCTGTTAACAGAAGACCTATAATCTGCTGAGGATAAGCAGCGCCTGTGGGATGATACTGCACAGTATCTGCATCTCTCAACCTGGCGCCTGTTCTGTACGCCATAACAGGTCCGTCATAAGTGGCCCCGTAATGATTAGTTGTCGGGAACCCCCTGATATGAAGTCTTCCGAACCCGCCTGTTGCAAGAACAGTTGCTTTTGCTCTTACAATTTTATACTCATCTGTTTCCATGTTCCAGAGAATCGCACCTACAACTTTATTCTCTTCATCTGTTAAGAGTTCAATTGCAGGGAAGAATTCAAGCACAGGAATCTTTCTGTTTCTGAATTCATCACGAATAACTCTTAACTCCTCCATACCAGTATAATCAGCACATGCGTGCATTCTTCTTCTGGCAGTACCGCCGCCTGTTAATTCTACAAAATTGCCGTTTTCATCTTTATCAAAAAGCGCTCCCAGTTCTTCAAGCCATTTTATTACACCCGGAGCATCTTCAACAAGTGCGCGCAGCACATCGGGTTTGTTTGTAAAATGTCCGCCACCCATTGCATCAATGTAGTGGAGAACAGGCGAATCATTGGGTCTGTCCGCAGCCTGAGTTCCGCCCTGAGCCATCATTGAATTTGCATCTCCGTGGCGCAGTTTGTTTGTAAGGAGAATTCTGTCTGCAGGTATTCCGTTGTCATTTGCAAGCAGCGCGGCACTTGTTCCCGCAAGACCGCCGCCGATTATAAGGATATCTGTATCATAATCAACAACAGACAGATCAATCTTATCAGGATTGACAAGAGGGTATGCTTCAAGAAGATCCGCTACTTCATTGGGAACAATCTCTCCTTTATTGGGCCCGATTTTAAGCTCCCGTTTGCCTCCCGGAGCATAATCAGGATGACAAAGGTTAAGGATATCTTCTCTTTCCTTAGGCGTCATCTGATCCACTAATTTTCCAATTCTTCTGTTACGTGTCTGTTCAACTTTTTTTATTGATTCACGCATGTAAGTCGGATATCCACCGACAAATTCAAGTTCGGCCATTATAGAGCCTCCTCAATATACTTCTCTGGTATTCTGCTGTTCAGTATATACACTGCGAAGTTCTTCTTCGCTTAAACTCATAATTTCTTCAAACTTCTTATTAAATTCTCCGTTCTTAATCTCCTTAACTCTCTTTTCAGTATTCTCTTCTCTCGGGATTCCGTACTTACCGTACATTCTTCTGCCAAACTGAGCGACATGATACTGTACAATTTCAGCAGGACATCTTATTGCGCAAAGACCGCACTGAATACATTCAAATGAGAGTTCTGCAACCTGTTTGTAATCACCTTTAAGAGCAGCCTGCACATAATCCATAACCTGAAGATCCTGGGGACATGCTTTTGTACAGGTATTACAGCTTACGCATCTCGCAACTTCAGGAAAATATTTCAGTAATACAGAAGCTTCGTATTTTTCCTTTTCAATATCATACAGAGGTTTTTCAGCAGGAGAAAACGGGATCTGTACAAGGTACATACCGTCTTCCACTCTTGTCTGGCACGCCATTGCAGTCTGAAGTTTGTATTCACCTTTACGGCGGAACACAGTTGAGCAGGCACCACAAAATCCTGCTCTGCACCCGCAGCTTCTTATAAGCCTGTATCCTGCATACTCAAGAGCCTGCATAATTGTAAGACCTGCAGGTACCTGATAAGCTTTACCGAGAAAATAGATCTCCACCCAGTGTTCAACATCTTTCTTATCAATACCGGATATTACGCCCTTACTTGCATCCCTTACAGTATCCATTAAGCTTATTTTCTTCTCAGCCATAACTACCTCTCACTTTAAAAGGCCCTTTTCTCTTAAAAGAGGCCTGGGATCTATAAAATTATCTTCAAATCCGAAATATTTTTCATCAAGACCGAATGCCAGAGCCATAAGCTGTGTAAAATAGAGCACAGGCATTGGTTCAAACTCCGGATGTAATTCCATAACTTCTTTCTGCCTGTCAGCAAGGTTAAAAAGACAGAGAGGACAGCTTGATGTAATCATTTCAGCGCCGTTCTTTCTTGCGCGTGTAATAATATCATATGCAAGTTCAGCCACTGTATATTTATCACGAACTGTCTGATAACTTCCGCAGCATCTTGTTTTAAACGGATTATCAATTACATCAGCGCCTATTGCACCTAAAAGATCTGCCTGTATAGTCGGAGATTCAGGATCATCAATGCCCACTTCTTTCGGGCGAAGCATGAGACAGCCGTAATAAGGAGAAACTTTAAGACCCTTCAGAGGATTTTTCACTTTTTCGGAAACCTTGCTGAAATCAAGTTCTCTTAAAAGCTCCATGTAGGGGATTACTTCTGTTTTCCGCTAATAATCTTTTTCCAGATACATAAAATCATATAACTTCTTAAACACATCAGGCCGTTCTTTTATTCTCTGATTAGATCTTGTAGGC
>QNDG01000278.1 GCA_003645915.1 Candidatus Zhuqueibacterota bacterium
AAACTCTTTAATGATTTTTACAACGCAATCTCCGATTCTAAGCATGTTTTCTTTTGTTGATGCTCCTATGTGAGGTGTCATCTGAACATTTGGCGCATCAATAACAGGGCAGTCTGCAGGCGGAGGATCCGAGTACCATACATCTGTTGCATAGCTTCGTATTTTACCACTTTTCAACGCTTCAACAACATCGTGTTCGTTTACGCATTTTCCCCTTCCGGTGTTTACAATAATAACGCCGTCTTTCATCTTGCTGATTGTGTTTTTGTTAATCATATCCTTTGTTTCGTCTGTAAGAGGAACGTGAAGCGATATGAAATCAGATTGTGACAGTACTTCATCAAAAGATTTCATTTCTGCGTAGTCCGATTTTTCAATATACTTATCAAATGCAATTACTTTCATCCCAAAAGCTGCTGCTCTTTTGGCAAGCTCTGTGGCGATTCTTCCTGCCCCAATAAGACCGAGAGTTTTCTGATAAAGTTCGGTTCTCTTCAGTTCTTTTTTGATCCATTTCCCCTCTCTCATGCTGTTGTGACCTTCAATTAGACGTGAAGGTACTGCAATCATGTGGGCAAATGCAAGTTCTGCAACTGCTATACTTGATGCTTCCGGAGTATTGTGTACAGTAATGCCTTTTTCTGCTGCATAATCCAGGTCAACATTATCCAGCCCAACTCCGCCTCTGATTACAAGTTTAAGGTTGGGGGCACTGTCAATGTACTCTTTTGTAACCTTTGTTTTACTTCTGATAAGCACTATGTCAGCTTCACTGACTCTTGACTTATCGTCAGTAACTTCTCCAAATTCTTCCAGCCTCCCGGGGAGAGAGGCGTCAAATGCATCAGAGATTAAAATTAACATGGTTTTACCTCCTGTTTATTGAAAAGATAAGTAATTAGTCAAGCTTGTGTATTACCACTCCACTGGCCAGTTTCGGCTCAAACCAGGTTGATTTGGGCGGCATAACATTGCCGGAATCCGCTACTGAGAGAAGCTGGTCAATCCCTGTCGGGAAAAGCGCAAAAGCAGCTTTGTATTCTCCGCTGTCAACAAGTCTTTCAAGTTCTTCCAGTCCTCTTATTCCTCCTACAAAGTTTATTCTTTTATCCGTCCTCGGATCTGTAATACCAAGCAGAGGTGTCAGTACATTTTCCTGCAGAATGGATACGTCCAGGGATTTAACAGGATCGTTTTTATCAAAAGAATCATCTTTTGCAGACAATTTGTACCATTTCCCGTTAATATAAAGTCCGAATGTATGTACAGCTTCTGGTTTATATGTTGATGTTTGAGGTTCAATTGTAAATTTATCTTCAAGGGCTTTCACAAAATCTTCAGTTGAGAAATCATCTGTATCTTTTATTACTCTGTTGTAGTCAAGAATCTGCATTTGTGTATCCGGGAAAATTACAGAGAGGAAAAAGTTGTATTCTTCTTCTCCTGTATGGTTGGGATTTGCTTCCATTCTTGCTTTTCGTACTCTTGTTGCAGAGGCTGATCTGTGATGCCCGTCAGCAACGTAAAGGTAGTCAATTTCGGAAAAAGCGTCAACCAGTTCGTTGATAAGTTCCTCATTATCCACAAGATAGACAGTATGCTGAACAGAATAATCCCCTGTAAAATCATAGACAGGCTCTTTTTGCATTGCTTGCTCAACAAGTTCGTTGATCCTGTTTTTTGCTCTGTATGTTAAAAATACAGGCCCGGTCTGTGCGTTTAAGCTGTCTATGTGGCGCATTCTGTCGTTTTCTTTGTCAATTCTGGTAAATTCATGCTTTTTAATAATGTCTTTTTCATAGTCATCAACAGAGCAGCAGGCTACAATACCTGTCTGCTGGTGGTTACCCATTGTCAGTTTGTAGATATACAGACAGGGCTTTTCGTCCTGTTTAAGCACGTTTTCCTCAACAAGTTTATCAAGATTTTCTCTTCCCTTTTGATAAACTTTCGGATCGTAAAGGTCAATTCCGGGATCAAGGTCAATTTCAGGTTTTACAACATGCAGAAAAGAGTAAGGATTACCTGCAGCCTTTTGTCTGGCTTCTTCACTGTTCAGCACGTCATAAGGGGGAGAAGCAACCAGCTGAATCTTATCTTCAACTGGTCTTAACCCTTTGAATGGTTTGATGATTGCCATATACTACTCCTGTGTTTTGGTTATTGGTTATTATGTTAAATTTAATTTTTTTGTTCGAGTACAGTTACGAGTTGTTATCAGTTTGAACAAGAGTAAGTACTATTGAGGTATTAGTTTAAACACCTTTACATTGTCAAGAGTAATGTTGTATAAATCTGTTATACCGTGAATCCAGAACCCAAAGTATCCTTTATTGTATGCAGGTCCGAACCCTCCCTTGTCGCGTACATCCTGTATTCTTTCTCCGTCAACAAAAAGCAGAATTCTGTTTCCGATTTTAGCAATATCAATCAGATAGGGTCTGCTTTCGAAGCAGGGGTCTTTCTCAATTCTGGACAAGAGTAAATAACCGGGATTTTTCCGCACACATGCAGAACTTTCTTTTGATTTATCCGTACGTTTATGAAAATCAATAATGTAACTGTTAATACCGTTCAGATATTGATTTAAATTACCTGATGGTAGTTCCGGCGTTTCTGTTTTATTATCAGACGCGCAGATAACTATAGAACATAGTCCTGAAGAATCATTTACAACAACTTCAAATTCAAGCAAAAAATCGTAATTGATTTTGTTTTTATACCAGAAAATAATACCGGATTCTGAAGTTTCTCCGAGCAGAAGAAGGCTTCCTGTGCTTGTAAGACTGGCCTTTCCCTTACCGGAAAAGATCCACTCGGAAAGATCTGTGTCAAATTTTTCATTAACAGTGTTTTTTGCGGTGTAACCAGGTATTCCCAATTTTGGCAATATTTTATTTTCTTTGTTCTTACAGGATATAAAAAGCATAATCGGAACAAAGAGAAACAAAACAGCAATTGATTTTAAAATATCTGATTTCACTCTTAAACCCTTATAGATTAAAGGTTATTTTTCTGATTTTTTAACAGATTTTTTTTCTGCAGATTTTACTGTCTTTTTTGCGGCTGCCGGCTTTTTAACAGTTGTACCTGAGCTGCTTTTTTTCTTGGCTGTTGTTTTTGCTGCTGCCGGTTTTGCAGCTACTGGTTTTGAAGCAATTTTAACTTTTGGTGCTGCTTTCTTTAAAGCTGCTTTTTGCCGTTTTTTTCTCTGGTTACGCTTTTTCTTAAGCTGAATTCTTCTTCGGTTCTGCTTGCTTTTACTTCTGCCCATAATCTCCTCATATTTCTTATAGTTTGCACTGCTGTTATTCCGATATACGGCACATGAATAACTGATAATAAAATTACATGTTTAGTTTGTAAATCTAATAATAAATTTTATAAAAATCAACTTAAAATGGGAAAGTTATGTATAATTTTTTAAAGAATCGAATAGTAAAATAATTAGAATAAATTGTTGAATTTTTAAAGTAACAATATTTATTTGTTTTAATTATTATCAGGTAAGATTGTGAAAATTTAAAAAAAGTAGTGGGATGAAAAAGCGAATTTTGTTGATTTTTTTAAAAAGGTGGAGTAAAGTGGACCCCATTGTCAAGACCAAAATGAATTATTTTTAAGGTGTATTTTTTTCTATGCTGTTTTTTGAAATTCATAACCAAAATAGGCCCTTGCCGGTGTTTTGTTTTTCAGTGATTGATGCGGTCTTTCGTAATTGTAGAACCGGAAGTAAGCATCTAATCCTGCACTGAGTTCCATGATTGTCTGGTAATCTTTTATATAAATGTCCTGGTACTTGAGGCTCCGCCACAGTCGTTCAATCAGAATG
>QNDG01000279.1 GCA_003645915.1 Candidatus Zhuqueibacterota bacterium
ATGGTAGTTCTCAGAAAAAAATAAAAAGTCCCGAATCAATAGCAGTTGATAAAAAAGGTAGAATTTATATTGTTGACTGGGAGAGCCATGAAGTGTTTATATTTTCAGCAAGAGGAGAATATTTATCATCTTTTGGGAAATTGGGAGAAAATTCTCCGGGAAGCACGGGAAAGAGTGCTAAATTTGTATTTCCTGTAAGTATAGCATTGTCTCAGGATCTGGATGGAGTTCAGTTTGGTAATGAAAAGATTTACAGGAATCCGATTCTTTTTATTGGTGATAAGTATGGTATTCATATGGTGACTTCAACAGGAATTTACTGGGATACCTTTGATCTCCCTGGCGTTGTTGATGCTACAGGCTACTCAATTGCAGTAAAAGGTTATGGTGTAAATATGCAATTGTTCCTTGCTGATAAAAGGACAGGTAAAATTACAAGGTTTAGTGCATTTCTGCGGAAATAATTTTAATTAATATTTTTATCAGAATTAAAGCCCGATTATGCATGTTAATGCGTGATCGGGTTTTATTATTTTTCTTGGTTTTATTGTTAAAAATTTTAATATTATTTTTACAAATAATCCCTTTTACCTTTCACAATTTATTTTATCTAGGAGGTAGTTTATGAAAAACAAAAATAAAGTATTGTTTTACATTGGATTTCTGCTGTTAATTTTTAATGTATTTGTTTTTGCAGCAGAGAGTGATAAATGGACAGTTGATGATGTGTTAAAACAGGAATCTGCAAGAAGTTTTTTTATTAGTTCTGATGGCAGCAAGGTAGTGTGGGTTAAGCAGGTGCCGGAAAAAGAGATTAATCAGTTTGCAGGTGATATTTACCTGGCATATATTAAGTCAGGAAAGAATATAAGGCTCACAAGAGGAAAAACAAATGATTGGAGCCCGCAATTGTCCCCTGACGGCTCAAAAGTCGCGTTTATGTCAGTACGGGGAGAAGGGAAGAACAAAAAGTCTCAGGTATGGTTAATTGATTTAACCGGAGGAGAGCCATGGCAGGTTACAAAAAGAAAAGAGGGAGTTCAGTCTTTTAAGTGGCTTGATAACAGCACGATTCTTTTTACTGCAAGAGAAAATCCTTATTACTTTGAAACAGAACTAAAGAAGAAAAAGGATGATGCAATTGTTGCAGGAGATCAGGAGCATTATCTCCCTGTCAGGTTGTTTCAAATAAACATTAAGAGCAAAGATGTTCTGCGTATTACAACAAACAAAGGCAAGATAAGTGAATTTGCAGTTTCTCCTGACAAAAAATGGGTTGTTACAAATGAATCTCAGAATATACATTACCCGTATGATTTCCGTATCCCCCCGAAACAGTTTTTAATTAATCTCAAAACCGGGAAAAGAGTAGAGATATTTACTCAAAAAGGGCTAAATCCTTCCCGTTTTGCGTGGAGCCTTGACAGCAGGGGATTTTTTGCAAGTTACAGTATTTCTTCTGATCCTGAAGATACATATGTATCCGTTTCCGGACTTGGTTATTTTGATGTTGAGAAAAGAACTTTTGAAAAGATATATCTTAACTGGAAATGGATGCTTGGTTTTTACGGATACCATGTAACTTCCGAAGGGATTTTAGTATCTCTTGCAAACGGCCCGTGGAATAAACTTGCATTTTATTATAAGGAAAACGGTCAGTGGAAAAGGCAATGGCTTAAGCATTCAAAGAGTAAAAATCTGTTTATTAATGCAGTTAGTACGGATGGCAAAACAGTTGTTTATGATTATACTACTGCAAGTACTCCAAGAAAGACAAAGGCAGCGATTATAAAAAATTATGGTTTTGAAAACGAAAAAACTATAATTACTCTTAATCCATGGATAAAAAATAAAGCAATTGCGAAATCGGAAATTATCAGGTGGAAAGGCGCAAAAGGAGATATGGTTGACGGAGTACTTTACTATCCGTACAACTATGAAAAAGGAAAGAAGTATCCGCTAATGCTTTCAATCCATGGCGGGCCTACAGGAGTTGACTCGGATATTTTCAGGGAATCGTGGGCTGGATACCCGAATTTACTGTCAGGAAAGGGAGCATTTGTTTTAAAAGTAAATTATCACGGAAGCGGGAATTACGGGCTGAAATGGATGGAATCTATTAAAAATCATTATTATGAGTTGGAAGTGCCTGATATCCTTAACGGAGTTGATTACCTGATAAAAAAAGGTATGGTTGATAAAGATAGGCTCGGAATTATGGGATGGTCAAACGGTGCTATTTTAACTATACAGTGTGTTATTGAAACCAACAGGTTTAAAGTTGCAGCTCCGGGTGCAGGAGATGTAAACTGGACATCAGATTACGGGAATTGTGCATTTGGCGCAGCTTTTGACAATGCATATTTCGGAGGTCCGCCATGGAAGAGATCTCGGTATTACATTAAAAAATCTCCGCTTTTTAAAATGGAAAAAGTGACTACTCCTACAATTATATTTTTCGGGACAAAAGACACCAATGTCCCCACTGAACAGGGCTGGGAACATTATCATGCTCTTCAACAGATTGGCAAAGCGCCGGTAAGGTTTATACTGTTCCCTGGCGAACCCCACGGGTTGAGAAAAATTACCCATCAGAGACGTAAAATGGAAGAAGAGCTCGCCTGGTTTGATAAATATTTGTTTAAAACTTATAATGAGAAGAATGAAGCTCTTAAAAAAGATTCCCCCCTCGCTTTTCTGCTGAAAGATAAACGGGCTGTTAATAGTAACGGTTATTATGGAATCACAGAAAACGGAATTCTTATTCCGGAAACTGTTAAACTTGACTCATTCTTTATTTCCCGGTTTGAAATAACCCGTGCTCAATATGCAGAATATGATAAAAATTACAAGTTCAAACCATTATACGGCAACTATCCTGTAACCGGCTTAACCTTTGATGAGGTTAAAAAATATATCGAATGGCTTAATAATGTTACAGGTAAGAATTACAGACCTGTAAAAGCGAAAGAAATGGATAAACTTACAAAAAAAGCCGGAACCAATGGGAATACTCTTGATTTCTGGGCAGGTTATAAGGTTAATATTGATGATGCGGTGTTGTTGTCAAAAGAACTGGAAAAGATAAAAAACAAAGATCTGCTTTTGCGCACAGCCGGTTCTTTTAAAGGGTATGGTAAGTGTCCGGTTTTTGATCTTAACGGAAATGCAGCTGAGTGGTGTGTCGATTCTGAAAACAAAGGCTGTATTAAGGGGCTTTCTGCTGTTCAGCCTGCAGATAAAACAATTAAGTACTCAGCTCCTTCTTCAGATTTTGTTGGATTCAGAGTTATACTGGAGAAGTAACGAATAAACCATATACAGTAACTGTTAAAAAAAGCGGTGTAATTTTTATACACCGCTTTTTAAGTTTTATTGCTGATAAAATATACTAAAACTTGTGTAAACTTGATAAATTGCCAATATAAGCAGTTATAGAATTATACAAATAAACGGCTGAAAAGTTTTATCAGATATCATTAATCGGTCAATTAATACTTCTTTTCCCGTTTGAATTCAATAATAATTTTATGCAGAAGTACACCGGCTCCGAATGCGCCGAAAAATAACCCCAATACTTTCGCATCGGTTTCACTGTTGTATAAAGGGGCACCTGTTAAGGCTGTAGTAATCAGTGTTGATAAAAATGCAATTATTTCAAATTTCAGCTTGGTCTTCTTTTTCATAAGATATGTTCCTTAATAATTTATAAAATTAATAAACAATTTAATTACCTGTTGTAACTTAATTTAATTTTTTAAGTAAATTTTTGAGAAAATCAAATACAGGATGTTTATCCCTGTACTTACCTCTCTGTTAATTTCTGTG
>QNDG01000280.1 GCA_003645915.1 Candidatus Zhuqueibacterota bacterium
GTTGACGGAGATAAGGAACTTGTAAAGGAGCTTGTAAATGATTTTCTGGAAATATGTCCAAAACAATTGGAAGAACTGATTGCTGCTGTTCATAAATCAGATCCGGTTCAGGTAGAGAGAAAAGCACATTCCTTTAAAGGTTCAGTTGGCAATTTTGGTGTTAAAAGTGTACAGGAACTTGCATATGAATTGGAAAAGATGGGAAGAGAAGAGAAGTTAGATAATGCTGATTCTGTCCTGGCAAAACTTCAGAAAGAGATGAAGAAGATAGAGTCCTATTTATCATCTGATGAATGGGAGAAAAATTTATGAGTATTTTAGTTGTTGAAGACGATAAGATAACAGGAAAGATACTGAAGCTTAACCTGAAAAAGCACGGGTATGATGTTATCTGGGTGGAGAACGGCAAGGAAGCTCTTGATACTTTGCATTCAACTTTGGGTATCGAATTGATTATTGCTGACATAATGATGCCTGAACTCTCCGGATTGGAGCTTTTAAGGGAAATAAAAAATTCCCCGGAATTAAGCAAAATACCTGTCATTATGTCCACGTCTAGGCAGGATAGTGACAGCGTAAAAGAGGCCATTCAAAACGGTTGCTTATTTTATCTGATAAAGCCGATTAATGCAGGTGTTCTCATTGAAAAAGTTAAGGAGGCTTTGGGGCATAATGCAAGTATACTTCAGGATAAAGAAAAGATTATGCTGAGAACGAACATGGACGAAAGAGCGTACCGCACAATTTCGATTGAATATTATAATCATATAAAAGAATTGATTGAGACTATTTCCGAAAATTTGGACAATGAAAAGAAAGATATTCAGGTGGATATCAGAAAAATTGAAGCTGGTGCAAATGTGCTGGGAGCTGACCACATAGCAAAAAGAATCAAACAAATGGGTGGTGTGCCGGACCAAGGCAAGAGAGTTTTATCTGCAAGAGAACAAAACATTTTTCTGAGAGATTTAAAAGAGTTTTGCAATGTGTTTGAAAAAGAGTTTCAGTCTTATCTTCAGATTGGAATCGGGGGGATTGACAGCAAGGCCAGTTAGAAATATTAACAGGGGAAGTTGATGAAAATTCTTATAGCAGAAGATGATTCTATTTCCAACAGATTACTGCAAAAGTCTCTTGAGAAATGGAACCACGAAGTAATTTCTGTAAAAAACGGGACTGATGCCTGGCGTGTTATTTCGTCTCAAGACTCTCCGCAAATGGCTGTGCTTGACTGGATGATGCCTGGTATGGATGGAGTTACTCTGTGTAAGAAAATCCGGAAAGAGACAGAAGGGCAAAAAACAAAATATATCATACTGTTGACTGCCAAAGGTAACAAAGATGATATTGTCAAAGGATTTGAAGCCGGTGCAGATGATTACATTACCAAACCATTTAATGCACAGGAATTAAAAGCCAGAGTAGAAGCAGGATGCAGAATTATAACTCTTCAGAATAAGCTGTCTGAACACATTGAAAAATTAAAAGAACTGGATCATCTGAAAAGCGAGTTTCTGGCAACAGTATCCCATGAACTCAGAACGCCTCTTGCAGTAACCCGGGAAGCTGTATCATTATGTGTTGATGGTGTTGCCGGTGATTTAACAGACATGCAGAACGAATTTCTAACAGATGCTTTAAGTAATATTGACAGGTTGTCAAGGTTGATTGATGATCTGTTGGATACATCAAAAATAGAAGCAGGGCAGGTTGTTGTACAGAAGACTGATATTAATATATGTACATTAGCTCAAAAAGCTGTGAAAGGATTTGCAAGAATAGCAAAAGATAAGAGAATAGAGTTAACAATTTCAACTCCGCATACTCCGATTATTATTTCTGCAGATGAAGGCAGGATTGAACAGGTTTTTTCCAATTTACTTTCAAATGCAATTAATCATACAAATGAAGGAGGAGAAATATCAGTAACAGTCAGGGATAATGGAGAATATGTACTCTGTAGTGTAAAAGATACAGGAGTTGGTATTGATAAAGAAAATATCCCGAAATTGTTTAATAAGTTCCAGCAGTTCGGACGCAAAAATGGTCCGGGTTACAGAGGAACTGGTCTGGGGCTTGCTATTGTAAAAGGTCTTGTTGAAAAACATAATGGCAGTGTATGGGCTGAATCCGAAAAAGGCAAGGGTTCTGTTTTTTATTTTACATTACAAAAGAAGCATAAAAGAAATGTGTTGTTATTATCTGCAGGATAGGCTCTTTATAAATATTTGAACGATTCGAAAAACGGCAGTAATGTTAATCTGGTTCACTTTGACAATTTTGAAAAGGCTGCGGACTTCTTAAAATCAAATAAAACGGAAATGATAGTATTGCAGCCGGATGCAGAGAATAATTTTAACAAATTTTTTAAATTGCCTGAAATAAGTGATATCCCGTGTGTAGTATTAGCGGATGGTGAGTTTAATAAAAAAAAATTATCAGGAGACAACATTAAAATAATAAAGCTTTTTAATGAACTGTCCGACAAAGATAAAGTGAGGCAAATAGTATTTAACAATGTGCCCGAGGAGAACTAAAAATGAGTACAGAGGGCAAGAAAAAGGTCCTGGTAGTAGAGGATAATCCGATTTTTTCAAAAATGCTGAAAGCCCGACTTATGAGTGCAGGGTTTGAAGTTATAATTGAAGAAGACGGATTGACAGGATATAACACGGCATTAAAAGCAGAGCCTGATGTAATTCTGCTTGATTTAATGCTGCCAAGGATGGACGGTCATAAAGTATGTCGTCTGTTAAAATTCAGCAGTAAATTTCAGAATGTACCGGTGATAATTCTTACATCCCGGGATCTTGAAGAAGATGCCGAACTTGCAAAGAAAAACGGTGCAGATGCTTTTGTTGTTAAAACAACAAGGACAGATGTGCTTATGGGTGTTATTAATACATTACTTAGTAAGGCTGAGCTGAAAAAGAATGCAGTATAGAAATTTTAAAATTACAGTAAGTATTGTAGTATTTTTAAGTCTTGCAATTACTGCTTTATCTGCGGATTTTGCAGGATACTCATCTGTAAATTACAGATTTATGCATATTGGTATTGATGAAGGCTTATCTCAGAGTGCTGTTCAGACAATTTTGATGGACAAAAACGGCTTTATGTGGTTTGGTACTACAGATGGGCTTAATCGGTACGACGGTTATAATTTTAAGATATACTACAGTGCAATCGCAGATTCAGCAAGCTTAAGTTCAAGCTGGATAAACTGTATTGCAGAAGATAAACATGGTAATTTGTGGGTTGGCACATTAAGCGGTCTGAATCTTTTTGAAAAAAACAGAAATAAGTTTATACGAAATCCGGTTAAAGGGAAGGAAGGGGAGTTATTACAAAAAGCAGTAATAAATAAAATAATGTACGATAACAGCGGTGCATTGTGGGTTGGTACAAATTTATCAGGCCTTTTCAAAGTAAATATAGATTCCGGGACAGCAGTTCAATACTCCCAAGACAACCACAGCAATCTGCATCTGCCTGATAATTCTATTTTGTCAATGATGCAGGATAAAAATGACCGTTTATGGGTAGGCTTTACAACGGGAATTACTGTATTTGATGCGACTACAGAAGAGGCAGAAAAAAACCTTTTATTACAAGTAAATAAAATTCTGAACAATCAGCCTGTAACTGCAATGATTCAGGATAATAGTAGCAATGTATGGATTGGTACAAATAAAAAAATATATTTGTTCGGCAAAGATGGGCAGTTTTTAGCTTCTTATTTTATCAATAAAAAAGATAGCAAGGAAAATTTTCTGATTACTGATATATATCAGGATAAAAGTGGAATTGTCTGGGCTTCCA
>QNDG01000281.1 GCA_003645915.1 Candidatus Zhuqueibacterota bacterium
AGGGACAGCTTTATCTCAAACCTTGCCTTTGTCAGCCCCAGCTCGGAAAGTGCACTCTCAACCCTTTCTTTTAAACTCTGTGAAACTTCTTTTCTCGTTTTGGAAACTTCAACACACAGTTCAGAAAGCAGAGCAAGTTCAGCGTCAATTGATTTTTTAATCTCAACTATCTCTGCTTCAACATTTTCTATTTTACCGAGTTCTATTTTTGCATTTTCATAAAAATTCAGAACCTCTTTTACAGATGGGCCATACTTCTTTTTAAGAAGAGTAAAAGCGCCGAGACGATCTCTTATCTGCTCTAATCTTTCGGGATCAAATTCCACTGAAGATGCATAATCATTAATAAACTTACTTATTTCTTCAACAGCTATTCTGGCCGAATCACACTCCTGCATCCATTTGGACAGAGAAGAATCAACGGCTGTTATCTGCTCAAACAAGCCGGAGGCCTTTGAAAGGTTTACAGAAACCGAATCATCGTCTTCATACAGCATTTTGTAAAGCTGGCCTGCAATGGACACTATTTTTTCTGCATTGGCAAGAAGTTTTTCCTCTCTTAAAAGTTCCTCTTCCTCGTCAACACCAGGATTAATCTCTTCAATCTGCTTTACCTGGAACTCCAGAAGCTCCTGTTTCTGTTTTGCTGTGTTTTGTAAATCATTGAGCTCATCCAGTTTTTTCTTTAACTTCTGATACTTTTTAAATGATTGGTCCAGTTTTTCCAGAAGATCACTATTTACTCCGAAACTGTCAATATATTCAATATGAGTAGCTGTGTTCAGTAATGCCTGATGTTGATGTTGTCCGTGCAGATCTGCTATATAATTCCCTATCAGTGAAATAACACTGCCTGTAACAGGAGAGTCATTTACAAATGCCCTGCTTCTTCCGTTTGCAAAAATCTCTCTTCTGATTATAAGTTCGCTTTTATCGCTGTCTGTAAACTGCCGGATATTTTTTAATGCTGAATCCGGGACATTAAAAATTCCTTCAACAACAGCCTTTTCACTCCCCTGACGTACAGACTCGGTTTGAGCTCTGTCCCCGAGAAGCAGCCCCATTGCTCCGATTATTATTGATTTCCCTGCTCCTGTCTCACCTGTAATTATATTCAGACCGCGGTCAAATGAAACTTCCAGTTCATCAATAAGAGCATAATTTTTTATGTAGAGATGTTTCAGCATTATTGATCCAACCTGTTATAACTACCTCCGTACAAACAATCCGGAATACTAGCCGTACGCTGGATTATCTGCACCTTTAAAATCGGCATTTTCTCCGGATTACAGTTTCAAATACCTGCAAATATCTAATAATAAGACAAAAGACAGATTACGGTATCCAATCCGCATATTGTAAAATTAAACGGACAATTAACTGCCTGATCCTGATTATCAGATCAACTCATTCCCCAACGGACAAACTCTGTTTTCGCAGAGCAGTTCCTCGTATCAATCAACACATTTTAATGTTAATAAACAGCAGTATGGTATGAATTTATTATCTTACAACCGCCAATTTTGCTGCAGCCTTTTCCCCCTTTATGTTTACTACAACCACAATGTAAATTCCACTTGCAACATCATTCCCGTGTCCGTCTTTTCCGTCCCACAAAATCTGCCTTCCAACAACTTCCTGTTCCGAGAAAGACCTTATAAGATAACCACTTGCAGAATAAATTGCAACATAACTATTTACGGAAAGTCCGTCAATTACAACTTTTTTTTGTGTACTGCTCAAAAAAGGGTTTGGAAAAACACGGATCGTGTTTAATGTAGAAAACGGGACAGAATATGGTGTCTGAATAATACTTACTCCGCTGATTGTAGAGATGTATAGCTTGCCTGTAGTACCATTAAAATAAAGAGATGATATATCATTACTTACCAGGTAACTGTCATCCTTTGTATAAAGCCTCCATTTATACTGCGACTGCAGAAGAACATTCAGGCCAGCGTCTGTTGCAACCCATATATTTCCTGCACCGTCAACAACAATGTCTTTAATATTTTCAGATATCAAACCGTACATTCTGGTTACACTATTACCAAAAATCGAATAAAGACCATTTGGAGTACCTGCTAATACTGTGCCGTCAGGAGAGCATGCAATGGCATTAACTGTGTTTGATCCCAGACCATCAAGAGTAGTAATATTTCCCGACATATCGTCCTGCAGGTTGTCTATGGTGCCTGAATCATCGAACATAAAAACACCCTTATCTTCAGATCCTATCCATTTTCTTCCGTATGGATCTATTGATAAGGATTTTAACTTGATACTTGTTATACCGTTTGCCGCTCCGAAGTAATAAAACTTCCCACTATTTACGCACACGAGAGGCAAGCCGTTAACTGCCCTGTAATTAAGCATCCATACTGACCCGTTTTTATCCTTAAGAATATCAGTTATAACCGAATAATTATGATCCTCCGAAACCCCTGCAAGAAAACCGTCTTTCGGGTGAAATCTCCTCAGGTTTTTATCCGAATCAACCGTATATGCTCCTCCGCCCCATGTCCCTACCCAGATATTACTGCTGTCATCCTGGGTAATACACATAATTTCGTCAGATAACAAATCATTGGTGTTGCTTTTATTGTAATAAACCCACTTCTCGTCTTGTTTTGAAAAAAAGCCAGCGCCTCTTGAGCACACCCATTCATTACCCGAATTGTCAAGAAAACACGAAGTAATCAAATCACTGCCAATACAATCAATTACCAACGAATCCAGATCAGCATTCTGTGGGTTATAGCTGCAAATGTATCTTCCGTCAACCCCCCAGATCTTTGTTCCGTCCCATATTAAAAACTGAAGAGAACCGGGGCAGTTATCTGCTGCTGAAAAAGCACTGTTATGCGGATAATAAAGACCGCTCTCTGTTGAAAGATACAATCCTCGTTCAGTCACACACATGGAAATTACAGCTTCCGAAAATACCTTAGTCCATGCAGATCCATTCCAGGTGTAAACCCCGTTTTCTGCCGCAGCAAACAAATTACCGGAAGAATCAATCTTCAGATCGTTTATTTCTTTTCCGTCAAGAGAAGTTGAAACAGTAATATTTCCCCACGATGAAGGATCAAGAAGGTTTGAAACATAAACAGAAGCGGTCGTTATTCCATAATCTGTTACAGCCCATATTTTTTCTTTGTTGTGAACAATATTACGCACAGGTACATCTCTTGGTACATTATCGCCAAGATGCCTGTAGGTTTCCTTAACTTCACTGCGGGAAATAATGTAAAGACTTACACCAATATCAAGACCAACAAAAAGCGAATCTCCTGCAGGATCAATATATGTTATCTCATTACCGAGATAGTCATCAATATTTTTCCATATTCCGGTTTTCAGGTTGTACATCTGAAGCATACCACTGTAAAATCCCATCCAAACAATACTATCCCCAATAGACGCTGCAGCAGTTATGTGTTGATCTGCAAGACCTTCGGTTTTTGTATAGCCAGACATATTAAATGTATTAAGATCAACTGAAATGAGACCGCCCCTGGTTCCGTAAAAGAGTACACTTCCGCTTTTAGCCGCGGAAGTAATGTCTAATTTGGATGAAATAGTAAACCATGTGTAATCCTGAGCAGAAATCCGGTTCAAGTTAAACATGAAAAATGTGCATAAAAGTAAAATCAACCTTTTTTTCACGCTATTCTCCCTGCAAGATCAGCCATCTCTATTGCACTTAAAGCAGCCTGCCAGCCCTTGTTGCCGTTTTTTGTACCTGCACGCTCAACAGCCTCGTCAATTGTATCGCACGTAAGTACGCCAAATATAGTCGGAGTTCCTGTCTGCAT
>QNDG01000282.1 GCA_003645915.1 Candidatus Zhuqueibacterota bacterium
GAGTAATTAATACAACTGATTCTACCTCGGCAACCGCTGGAATTGATGCTGTTTCTTATAATGATAATAGAATTGGTATCTTTGCTTGTTCACCAACATATATTCCTACTAAATTTCAAGATAAAGGGGTATTGATATCAGAACAAAACTCGGGACTGATAATCAATCAGGAGGGAAATGAGTCTATTGAATTTCATACAAATGGTGCTAATAGAGTAACAATAACAGGAGAAGGTAAAGTTGGTATAGGTCAGGCTCCAAGTTCAGATCAGTTAGGAGTGACGGGAACTTCTCGATTTATAGGAAATGTAGGTATAGGTACAACTACTACTCATGAAATGCGTTTAAGTGGTGGTTCGACACCTTCTCTGACTTTTGTTTATTCAGGAGCTGCTAATGGTCAGATGTGGGCAACAGGATCTTCTTTAACTATAAATGCAACTACAGGTAATGCTCTTTCCTTTTTGTCTGGAGGTGCAAGCGCTTTAAAATTAGATGCTTCACAAGATGCTCGGTTTTATGGAAATGTAGGTATAGGTACAGCAGCAGTATCAGGAGATCAATTAAATATTTATCATACATCTTTACCTAAAATTGAGATTTGTTCAGATGTTGGCGGCTATAATAATATTCAATTTGTTCAGGGTGGAAATGTTGTAGGTACAATTGCAGCAAGAGGGCATGCCACACGTACTGATCGAGTATTTTATATGGGTGCTACATCAGACGGTTATAATACTTCTATATTATATGGAACTGGAGATGTTGGAATAGATATAGATGGGGACACTGGAAATGTTACTATTGATAATTCTGTGGGCATAGGGACAATTAATCCAGAAGAAATATTACATGTCTATTCTACTACTGCCGGTAAGGGTCAAATTAGATTAGAAGAAGGTGGTACTAGTGGTAGTAATATACCTGGAATGATATTATATAATGAAGGGGTTTATAAAGGTGGTTTATTCTATGATGAAAGTGACGATTCTGTAAAAATAACTTATGATGGTGGTGATGGAATAATTTTAGATACCTATGGTCGTTCAAAATTGAATAATGTTGGTATAAATACAGCTCCGACTGTAGGAGATGCCCTTTGGGTTAATGGATCTTCTCATTTAGAGGGGGCTTGTTTCATAGCTGGTGCTATTACAGCTATTGGTGCAATAAGTGCTGGAGCTGATTTATCAACTGGATCTAGTGGTAAATTAACAGTGGGTTATGGAGGTATTAGTTGTGGTGGAACAATAACGATGACATCAGGTGGTACAAAAGACATTCAGAGTCAAGATATCTATCCGATTGTTGATAATACTTATAATTTAGGTCTAAATTTGCCGTCTTTTAGATGGGCAAATATTTATGGTGTAAATTTAGATTGTACTGGAAGTATTAGTGCCAATGTTAAAGCTTTTTGTATAGACCACCCTCTTGATTTAAAAAATAAAGTTTTACGTCATAGCTCTGTTGAAAGTCCAGAAATGAGAAATGCCTATTATGGTCAAGCTGAAACTGTAAATGGAAAAATTATTATAAAATTACCGGAATGGTGGATAGCTCTTAATGGTTCGGATAAATCTGAATATACTTATAATTTTACTTCGATAGGGACTTATTCTCGTTTATATGTAAGTAAAGAAATTGAAAATAATGAATTTGAAGTTACATCATTAGATGGTGATTGCAGATTTTCATGGATTGTTTCAGGTATTCGTCATGATAGATATGCAGAAGAAAATAGAATAAAAGTTGAAGAAGAGAAAAAAGAAGAGGAAAAAGGTAAATTATTTTATACATCTAAATAAAATATTAAATTTAAACGAAAGGATTTTAATATGCCAGAAGAGACTAATGTACAGCCGGAAGTTCAGCAAACTGAAACAAAACTTGTAACGCCTGAAGCGAAACCAGTCCAGACTGAAACAGGAACTAATACACAACCGGAACCTGAGTTAAAAATAAATGTAGACCAAAATACTCATATGGTTATTGCTATTCAGGATTTTGATCGTAAAATAGCTGAGGCAAAAGCTACAGTTGCCAATCTTGAGAAAGATAAGGCTAATTATATTTATGAGACTAATGTAAAAATTTTGATTGCCCAGGCACAAGCTCAGAAAAATCAAAATCCATAACAAGGGTAAAATAATGGTTCCTATTATAGAATACCGTGGAAAAGGAAACGCCTTTGAAACTAATCTGATTACTCCTATAGTACGAAAAAGAGAGGGTCAAAATTATCGAAATTTTAAAGATAAAACTGAATTCATTAATTTTGTTGATAATATTGGGCCCTCTCGAAGAGTTACTGGTTATGTTACCATAAAATGCAGTTGTGGTAAAATTTATGAATTTTTATCAAAAAATGAAATTCCAGATTCGAGTCTTATTTGTGATTGTGGCAGACATGTACTGATTTATGAGTCATAGAACTTATAGATCAATATCTTCTTCTCTATTGTATTAAAACAGGGCTGATCAGAATTCTGATCAGCCCTGTTTTTGATCTAATAATAATGTCTTAATAACGTTTTTAAAATAAATAACAGGATTTTTTATGGCTAATAGATATTGGATTTCAGGAATTTCATCAACTTGGAATAATACAGCAAACTGGTCAAATAGTTCCGGTGGTTCAGGGGGCTATTCTGTTCCTAATATTAATGATTTAGTTATTTTCGATTCAAATGGAAATGGAAATTGTATTCTTGATACTACGGTATCTATTTTTGGCCTGACCGTTTTAAATTATACAGGAGCTATTTTTCAAAATAATAAAGAAATACAAATAGATTCAAGTGGGGCTTTTTTTAATAGCGGAAATTTTACTGGTTCTGGAGCTGATATAAGAATTTCAGGAAATCTGTATTTACAAGGTTCATGTCAGTTTATAAGTACAGATTCAACATTATCTTGTGATGGGACATTTAATTATAATCCAACAATAGGATTTTTTAATTCAAACAATGGAGTTGTATCACTTGATGCTACAGGTTGTGTGCTTGATACTACAGGTATTTCATTATCAACTCTTCAATTTAATGCTGATAAAGCTTTGGTAAATCAATATGTATATGTTGAGGATAGTGTAATATTAAAGAGTGGGAGTGCAAGAAGTATATCATCATCGGCAAAAATTCATATAAGAGGTGATTTAACTTGTGAATCTGACTATAACTGGTGGAATTCATTCAATGATTTACAATTATGGTTTGATGGAAGTACTTATCAAAATTTGGAATATAATGCTGGAGGAGTAATTCCAAATTTATATATTGATAAAACTGCAGAAACTCCTAAGTATAATCGAGAACCTTATCAAGTAAAATGTTATGGAAACAGCCCCGTAGTAATAAAGAATGTTTTTTTAATACAGGATGGAACTTTTAATACAAATAGTTTAGACATTCAGGTAGGAATATGATATGCCAAATGATACTATAACTCAGTGCAATTTTAATCATAGAGTAATAAATAACGGTACCTGGAATAATACAAAATATAGAATTATTTCGTATCAATATACAGAACCGTTCCTTGAAAACTATGAAAAACTCACATAGCCATATAAAGTCTGTAACAGGCACCGTAGGGTCCTGTAAGAAACCGTTCCAGTATGTTCCGACCACCTATGACGTCTGCATTGTCAGTATGGCCACAGCTCTGACATCGGAATACTGTTCCCGAACGATTTCTCCTGTCGACATGACCGCAGACTGGACATTTCTGACTGGTGTAAAAAGGCAGCGCTGTCCTGAAACTAATATGGTTAATCTCACGGGCCCGTTTCAACCTTCTCAGCCAGTA
>QNDG01000283.1 GCA_003645915.1 Candidatus Zhuqueibacterota bacterium
ATGGGCATAAATACGGGGTTTTGTACCGTCGGGAATTTCGGAAGCAGCAACAGGATGGATTATACCATAATTGGAGGACAGGTTAATCTTGCATCAAGACTTGAAAAGATTTCGAATAAAAACTCCATAACCATCAGCAACTCAACCTATAAGCTTGTAAAGGATATCGTGATAACAGAACCCCCGGTAAGCCGTGAGATAAAGGGGATTAATCACCCTATCGAGGTGTACAAAGTTCTCCGTTTAAAGAATGATGAAGAAATTATAAAAGGGGAATACTGCATTCCCACAGAAACCGGTTTTGTTTTAAAACCAATAAGTTACGATACCAACTACACATCTAAAAAAGAGAGAGAAACTATAGTGCACTCTCTTGAATCAGCGCTCGAGAATATCAGGAAAAACTGATTTCGACCTTCCCATACAATTTTTGAAAATTTTTAAGTGATTTCATCTGCCAGGGAATGGATTCACTTCCTCTGATGGCAATGTCCTTATCAAGCTTGCGCATCTTTAATATAAAAAGGCTTAAGGATGATATCCCTGAGCTATTGAGAAATATAAGGCCCTTCATATCCAGTATGAGCGGCAAACCAGTAGTATCGTTCGCAGCCATTGTTAAAAGTTCAAATATATCCCGGTATTCATCTTTCCCCTGAAGACGGAGCGTCCCTTCCATCTTAACAATCCGCTCTTTCTTATTATATTCAATTGTATATTTATCCGTTTTTATTTCCATATTACTACCTTTACTCCAGATCCATTTTAAATGTTACAGCTACATTATTTCTGGATTTACTATCTTCATAAAAATCAAAGTTGGTCATAACCTGATAATCTTTCTTCATCAGGATCAGCCCTATTCCCGATTTCCTTTTATCTTCAACACCATCTTCAATCTTTTTTAGAAAAAGCTCCTCAAGATCTTCGTTGTATAGATCCTTACATACACGTACAAACTCTGTCTTTCGGTGCACAGGAAGTGTATTGGTAATCCTTGATATCAATGTATTTTTTCGTTTCTTCACTACCAATAGTATCGGCTGAGAATTGTTTTTTGTAAATTTTACTGCATTTTCAATAAATTCATTAAAAACTGTAGAAATAATATTATGAGGTGAACCGCCTTCAAAATAAGATCCGAAATATTCGGCAATAAAATCAGATAACGATCCGGCCCGGGCCCAATTATCAAAAATATCGAGGGGAAGGAAACTCATACTCAACGTAGTCTCAATATCCCCGTTAAAATCTATACTGTCTCCAATTACAACTCTGTTTCCCATACATTACTTCCCTTGTTCAGTTTTTTAATAATTAATAGTGACATATCATCGTATACTTTCTCATTCCCCAGATGGTTGAGACATCTCTTTACAATGGCACTCTTTATTTCATCAGCACTTCCCGACCGAACCGGTACTGCAGCCTCAATAATTCCACTCTTACCGAATTCCTCATTTTTATCATTCATTGCCTCTGTCAACCCGTCCGTATAAAGGATAAGAACATCACCGTTTTTTAGTTCAAAATCAAGAATATCGAGATAATCGGTCACATTGTCCTCAAGACCGGCATACATCCCATAGTCAAGAGAAGGGATTTCCGTTATTTTCTTTTCCTTACTGATAATTATTATGGATTCATGCTGTCCAGTAAGCTTGAATCTGCCTTCTCCAAAATATTTCAGAATAATCAGAGTCATAATACGGTGATCAGCCGTTTTGTGTCTAAAATCATAGAGGAGTTTATTTATAATTTCAAATATTTTTTTTGTATCATCCTTCTCAATTTGACTGAGAGCCCGTACGGCAGTGTGAACCATCATCATAATAAGCCCTGAGTGCAGACCATGGTCTGTAACATCTCCAATAGTTATAATCCCGCCCTTATCAAATGAAATAACATCATAATAATCACCGCCTACCTCATCTGCAGGGATCATTAAGCATGAAATATCAAGATCACTGAAGTTTGAATATTCCTCTTTTTGCGGGAGAACTAAAGTCTGGATATGTTTTGCTACAGCCAATTCAGTTGAAAGATGCAGATTTTCATCTGTGAGTTTTTCGTTCAACCCTTCGATTTCATCATTAGCTTTCTCCAACTTCTTTCTGAACAGAAATTCCCGTTCACGTATACGGAACTGAGCAGTTTTAAAAGCCATTGCTACAATGCTGGCACTTCCAACATTAATAAGGGTCATTCTGAACGCAACATCCGCATAGAACCCCCTGCTGAAATAAGCAACGAGGAAATAAATGAATGAAACAGCCATCACGAGGATAGTATAAAAAAGGTTAATTGGAAGGAGTCCGCAGCCTATTATTGAAACAAACACCCAGTACAGCAGGACCGAACTGTCGTTTTGCATCACAGCACTTAAATGTGCAGCCATTAAACTGGAACCAAAAAAGAGAAGAAATGCAAAAAACTGCCCCCGGTATTTAGCAGCCGGAATAAAGGAAGAAACGACAACAACAATACCGGAAATAATGGCGAACATCCTTCCTACGAACATTTCAGTATAAAGAGCGGGAAAATTCAGAGGATCACTAAACATGACCAGAACTGCCGGTATAATCACGGTAATAGGTGCCAAAATTCTATTGATTTTCCATAAACCTTCAGCCTGCTCCCGATTATACTCTAACTTTAACTCTGGTGTTCGTATAATATTTGTTATTTCCATACTGTTATCCCTGTTTATGCTGAAAAATCCGATGATGTAATTCTTTAAGTTCCTTTATTTTATCAGTGTAAATAAGCTTCCATCTTCCTCCAAAATCACGGTATTGCAGTATTTCCCCGGTTTCTTGCATAAAGAATTTATTTTTATAGTATGTTCCTGTATAGTTGTCTTCTTCATCATACGTTGTCCACACGCTGTCAAAATGTGCAATATCAGTACCGTATTGGGTTAGATATTCCATCATCTGTTTAAATGCCAGGATACCTCTTTTCCCGGCAGCATAAATAGCCATAATCTCGCCTATTCTCTGTTCATTTCCTGGAATTTTAAAATGGCTGCTACCAGAATCACCAGCTATTGTGGCATACATAAACGGGCAGTAGTAACCTGGAACCCGTAATATAATCCGGGCCATACTCTGAATTTCCCCATCCATGTCATAGACAGCAAAATGATCACAGTTCAGGTCAAAAGGTTTTACAACGTCCAGATCATAGTTAAAATCCTTGTAGAAATAGAATTCTTTGGCAAAAACATGACACCGTTTAATTTCTTCAGGTTCAATAACCTCCCGCAATTGAAGGTTGTAGTTAAGCGGCATAGTTACTACCGCTCTTCGCTCCGCCTTGATTTTTACTGGATTTACCGGATCCAGCACTTCAATATTTATGAATCCTGCTTTATTCAGCAGGATTTCCATTCTATTCAGATAGCCGGAGTCTTTAAATCCATTATAGGTATTTATCAAATAGAGTATTCCGCCTGGTTCCAGCATGAGACGTACTCTGGTGAGAAAATAAAGATTACCCACCTTGTGAGTTGGCCTGTTTAGAAGGCTGTCAAAGGTTTCAAACGTCTGATCTTTCATGACAAGACTATCCAAATCCAGTGTCAACTCAATTTCATGACAGCTGTAAAAATCAATATCCGTAAAATCAAAAGTCAACGCATCTATTTTTGTAACCAATGTAGCTCCCACCATTCAATCAGTATACAATAAAATTTATGATTGAAAAGGTAAATTTTTTTTTATTACTGCGGCAATATGATTGTACTTATCTCCACTCCTGCAGCCTCTGCATCAGAGTAAACCATCTCCCTTGTTACCGGCCCCC